>JAIRUL010000185.1 GCA_031254445.1 Chitinispirillales bacterium | reverse complement strand
ATGCTATTATTCCCGTTGTTCTTGCTGTATATTGATAATTGATACGCTATCAATATCGTATTAACACGCATTTTGCGCGCCAATTAACTATTAACGAATAAGGAAAAATCCGTACAATGGACGACAATACAGAGCCCAACCATCCCCCACCCGCAAACCGTAAACTCAAAGACACGCTGTTCACCCTAGTATTCGGCAACGAGGCCACAGCCGTAGAACTGTCGAACGCTTTCTTAGGAACGCGCTACGGCCCGGATACGAAAGCGCTTATCACCACGCTTAAAAACGTTCTATCCCACGGACGCATCAACGACCTATCGTTCATTTTGGACAATAGGCTTATCATCCTCATCGAACATCAATCTAGCCTCAATGAGAATATGCCGTACCGGATGCTGCAATACATCGCCGAAACGTATAAACGGCTCCACACCGACAAGGCCGAATACGGCAAGAGCAAAATCACGCTAAAACGCCCTAAATTCATAGTCCTATACAACGGCACGGATAAGATGCCGGACGACGAGATAACCCTGCGCCTATCCGATTTGTTCGCCGACTGCGGCAACGACGGCCCGCCTGCGGACGACGGGACTATAGACCTTGAATTGACCGTAAAAATGTACAATATTAACAAAGGTCATAACGAAGAAAAACTAAAATCTTGCGCAACCCTGCGCCAATACAGTATATTTATAGAAACGGTTCGCAAGCACAATAAGACTATGAGCCTCGGAGAGGCGATTGTCAGAGCCGTCGAGGATTGCATAGACCAAAATGTACTGAAAGATTTCTTACTTCAACATAAGGGAGAGGTCGTTAATATGCTAACTTCAGAGTGGAGCATGAGCCGCGCGCTGGAGGTCGAGAGGGAGGAGGGACGGGACGAGGGGCGGGACGAGGGACGGGACGAAGTCCTCGCGCTCATTGAGCAAGGGTACTCGACCGACCAAATTAGGAAAATGCGATCCGAAAAAAATCTTTTAAATCTTTTTCAGACGAAGCCTGCGGCTTCATAACGTGTGGCGGCTAAACAAAGTCAAAGTCTTTTTAAAATCTTTTTCAGACGAAGCCTATAAAAGTCAAATTCTTTAAATCTTTTTCAGACGAAGCCTTACGGCTTCATAACGTGTGGCGGCTAAAGCCGCCACACACAGTCAACGTCAAAGGCGGCGGGGTACGGTGTTTTGACGTTGATGTTGACGTTGTGTGGCGGCTCTGCGCCACACCATATGAAGCCGTAGGCTTCGTCTGAAAAAGATTTAAAAGAATTTGGCTTTTATAGGCTTCGTCTGAAAAAGATTTAAAAGATTTTGATTTTAAAAGATTTTGATTTTAAAAGATTGAAAAGATTGACTTTACTGACTTTGATTATTAAAACCATTAATTTTAAACTGTCAATTAGATATAACTACTTTCTCGCTTACAACATTGTACCCCTGCTTCACCATCACCACATACACCCCTGCGGCAACGCGCCTTGTTTTGCAGTCCCATACGAACTCCGCGCTGCCGTCGGGGCGCACTTTCAGCTTTTGGCCCCAAACTTTTTTCCCTGTAAGCGTGCGGACGGTGGCGACGGCGGGGGCGGATGCGTCCGCGCCCGCAAAGAGGTACCTCGCCCTGATCACGCCGTGTTTCTTTGTGATGTTCGGCGACACGCGAAGGCCCTCGTCCCTCGCCGCCCCCAGCTCGACAACGCTTGCGAACGGCAGCGCGCCGACCGTTACGGTATTTAACGCCCTGCTGCCTCTGTAGGATACTTTTAGCTCCGCCGGCAGCGACGGCATTTGCGCTTTGATGATAACGCCGCCGAATTCGTCGGCTGTGTAAGCGTCGGCCCCGGCGGTTATTACCGCCCCTGGGAGCGCCCTCCCCGCAGTATCGGTTACCTTGAGGAATATCTCGTCCCGGCCCATTACGGCTAAAGCGGCGTTGGGGATGCCGCGGCCGAACCTGTTGTCGGCTAGCGTCTGCCCATACGCGAAGCCGCACGACGCGTAGAGCCGCGCCCTAACCTCCTCCTCGCTTATGCCGGGGTTGGCCTGCAAAATGAGCGCCGTTATGGCGGAGACTATCGGCGCGGCGAAAGAGGTTCCGCTCCCGACAGTGTAGGCGGCGCTGTCGGAAGGCTCCACCGTCGGCGCCCAAGCGCCGGGCGCCGCGACATCCGGCTTCATGCGGCCGTCGTAGGTCGGGCCGGCGCCGCTGAAGCCCGCGAGCATTCGGTTTTGGTCCACGGCGCCGACCGCCACGACGCCGTCAACGTCGGCCGGCGCCGTGATGGTTCCAAGCGTTGTCCCGACGCCCTCGTTGCCGGCCGAGTTGACCACCACCATCCCGCGCTTGACCGCGCCGGCGGCGGCAATTGAAATAACTGTCGTCGCGCCGTCCATGTCGGGATACGTGTAGTTTTCCGTAGAATCCGTAAAACCGTCCCTATAGCCAAGAGAGCTGGATATGATATCCGCCCCTAAGCTATCCGCCCACACCACCGCGGCGGCCCAGTTGTCCTCCTCCACCCTAGACTCAACCGCGTTGTCCTCCGTGCGGGCAAGCGCGAATTTCGCCCCCCACGCCGTCCCGAGATATACGCCGGGATGGTACGCCGCGGCAAAGGCCAAGGTCTGCGCCCCGTGCCTATCATAGGGGCTGCGGATGCTGCTTAACGTCGTATCCGGATCGAAAACCGCGGCGCCGCCGTCAACAAAATCGCGCGACGCTTTCACCTGGCCGCTGTCCCTGACGCGCGCGTAGGCGACATGGTCGAGCCGGAACCCGCTGTCAAAAAACGCCATTAACACGCCGTTCCCGGGGGCGCCGAGCTTTTTGGACTTGATGTAATCGTGGGCAAGCGGGACGCCGACCATCTCCGTGTGCCATCCGTACCCGCTGCTGTCCGATTTAAAGGCGGACGATTTGGCAAGGCTATGCGGGCTGGGCAAATTACCCGTTTTGTTTCTAACGTAAACGGCGACGGGCGCGACGGACTTGACAAACGGCAGCGATGAAATCGCGTCTAGGCGCGACGCGTGGACGGAGAAACTCGCCGCGTTCCCCCACGGGAAGAGCGCGCGGAGCTTGCCGCCGCGCCGCTCTATCTCGCGCACATAGCCTTGGCTGATAGGGCGCCCGCTCTCCCCGTCAGCGAAATCAGCCCTCCGCCGCCTTAGCGCCGCCCGCTCGGAGACTTTCTCGGCCGCGCCGCGCTCCTTGCCGCTAAAAAACACCCAAACATTGCAAACCGTATCCCTATCGGCCATAGCCCGCAAGCCCTTGCTCAACCCGTCGGCCGCAGGCCGCGCCGGAAAGAGAAGCGCCGCCGCGCCGAAAAAAAACGCCCATGCGCTAAGGCGCGAAACCTTATACAAGGCATTGAACCCAAAAAATCTGTTTTTCAAGAGACGCCCTCTTCGGCAATGTTTTTATGACGGGAGAACTCGAATATAATAATATAATATATGCGTCGGCCCCCGCATGGAAAATTCAATTTCAAAAAACAGAAGCCAGCGCCGGAAGCCCCCTGTCCTTATCCGACAACACCGGATCGCCGGAGAGCGGCCACCCTATCGCCAAATCCGCGTCGTTCCAAATAACCCCCGCGTCGTGGGCCGGCGAATACGGGCTGTCAACCTTATAGACGATCTCCGTCCCCTCCGCTAGCGTGCAAAAACCGTGCGCGAAGCCGCGCGGGATAAAGAGCATGTCGAAGTTGCTTTCGCTTAACTCGAACCCGCGCCACTGCCTATACGTCGGGGAACCGCGCCGCAAATCCACCGCGACGTCGAAGACCGCGCCGCGGATTACGCGCACGAGCTTGCTCTGCTCGAAGGGCGCGGTTTGGAAGTGCAGGCCGCGCAGAACGCCGCGCTGGAGCGAGCGCGAATGGTTGTCTTGGACAAAGACTGCGTCTATGCCGGCGGAGCTGAAAGCGGCCGCGGAGTAGCTTTCCAAAAAGAAGCCGCGCGGGTCGGAGCGGACTTTGGGCTTAATGATTGTTAGCCCGGGGAGATCCGTGGGGATGAATTCCATGATCATTGCCCCCCGGCAATATCTAACAAGTACTGCCCATAGGCATTCTTCCGCATAGGCTCCGCCAGCTTCTTTAATTGCCCCGCGCCAATCAGCCCCCTCCTGAACGCTATCTCTTCCGGGCATGATACTTTTAGGCCCTGGCGGGATTGGATTGTTTCTACAAATAGAGACGCTTGCAGCATCGACTCGTGCGTTCCTGTGTCGAGCCAGGCTATGCCGCGGCCTAGGTCTATCACTTGCAGCAACCCTTGCTCTAAGTATAGGCGGTTTAGGTCGGTTATCTCCAGCTCGTTCCTATGGGAGGGTTTTAGCGTACGCGCCAGCTTGCAGGCTTCGGAATTATAAAAATAAAGGCCAGTCACGGCCAACCTCGATTTCGGCTCGGACGGCTTCTCTTCTATTGATACGGCGGCTCCGGTTTTGTCAACTTCCACTATCCCGTAGCGCTGCGGGTCGTTTACGCGGTAAGCGAAAATCGTGGCGGCATCGGGGCGGTCAACCGCTTTTTGCAGGCACTCTACGAGCCCGTGCCCCCAAAAAATGTTGTCGCCGAGGATGAGCGCGGCGGGGTCGCCGCCGACAAACTCTTCGCCTATTATGAACGCCTGCGCCAAACCCTCGGGGCGCGGCTGCGGCGCGTAAGAGAGGCGGACGCCCCATTGCGTCCCGTCGCCGAGGAGCTTCCTAAACGAAGCGCCGTCCCCGGGCGCCGTGATCACGAGTATCTCCGTTATCCCCGCGAGCATCAGCGTCGAGAGCGGGTAGTACACCATCGGCTTGTCGTAGACCGGCATGAGCTGCTTCGAGACCGCGACGGTCATAGGGTAAAGGCGCGTCCCGGAGCCGCCCGCGAGTATTATTCCTTTGTGCACAGAATCTCCTTATCGTTTGCGCTTTGGCGCTAATACTAAAATATACAATGCCCCGCCGCGCAAGCTTAATGTAAAATAGATTATTTTATTGCGGTTGGGTCGCCAAAATTATGGCATTGCCGCCGCCAAATATTATTTTCTAAAAGACCGCCGCGGGGGGGCGCGGGGAGCTAACGTCAACAACGGGAAAAACGCAAAAAATGGCCGCATTGTGGGGAACGACCGTCAACGCCGCCGCCGTGGCCGCCGGCGCGCTCGCGGGGCTAGCGCTGCCGCGGATGCCGGATAGGGCGCGGGACATTATCATGCAGGGGCTGGGGCTGGCGATCCTCTTCTTGGGGGTGTCCATGGGGCTAAAGACGGGGAACTTTATCTTCGTCATCGTTAGCCTCGTTTTAGGCGGGGCCGCCGGCGAGGCGCTTAGGCTGGACGCGCGGCTCGACGGGCTCGGGAAGCGCCTCGAGGCGGCGGTGAAAGGGGCGGGGGGCGGCAAGGGCGGCTCCGTCGCCGAGGGGTTCGTCACCGCCACCCTGCTCTTCTGCGTGGGGGCGATGGCTGTGCTCGGGGCGATAGACAGCGGGCTGCGGGGCGACCACACAATCCTATACACGAAAGCGCTCTTAGACGGCATCTCGGCGATGCTCCTAACTACCGCGCTCGGGTTCGGGGTCATCTTCTCCGCGGCGGCGCTCTTCGTCTACCAAGGGGCGATCGCGCTGTCGGCCAAGCTCATAACGTCGTTTCTAAGCGGCGCGGAGTTGGACATCGCGGTAACGGAGGCAAGCGCGGTGGGCGGCATACTGATCGCCGGAATCGGGCTCGGCGTGCTGAACATAAAAAAAATAAACGTCGTGAACCTGCTCCCGTCGATCTTCGTGGCCGCGGGGGCTGCCTTAGCCAATGCGAGATTGGGATGGATGTGATGTATAGAAGTATTTTTAAAAATATTGACAACGCTGCCGCCATTGTATTATTTTTATTGTCAGCGGCGGCCGTTCGCTGCTTTGCTTTTTCCGGCGATACGGCAAGCGCGCAGGCTGAGCCGGCGCCGCCGGGCTCGGAACATTCTATGGCGTTGCCTGCAATCACCGCGCATGTTTCCCCCAACAGCGCGACTGTGGGTGACGCCATACTTTTAAATATCGCCCTCAAAATCCCTAAGGGCGCGAAAATCGTCCCCCCCGAAACGGAAAAGGGGTTCGGCGACTTTACCGTGCTTTATTGGAGCGGCGACTCTGCGCCGGCGGCGGGCAAGGAGGGCGACAGCGCCCTTTACCGGTACGGCATAGCGGCCTACAAGCCGCAGAACTGCACCATACCGCCTATACCTTTCTTGGTCGGCTTGGTCGGCGGCGCGGGCGGCGGTACGCTCTACGATACGCTGGCGACCCCGCAAATCCCCATAGAGATTGTCTCCGTGCTCCCGGAAAACGCCCCCGACAGCGGGTTCGCGATTAAAGATCTCAAAGCCCAGCAGAAGACCGGCAAGGCGGATATCCGCTCGCTGTGGCTCCTCCTGATTGCCGCCGCGGCCATTGCCGCCTATTTCCTTATAGAAAAATATGCGAGGAAGCGGGTAACGATAACGATGCCGACAGTCCAGCTGAAGCCGCCCTACGAGGAGGCCATAGAGTCTATAGCGGCGCTTCAGCAGAAAAAATACTTAGACCGCGGCGCCGTCCGCGAGTACGCCTTTGAGCTCTCGGACATCTTCAAGCGCTACATAGGCCGCCGCTACGACACCATAGCGCCGGAGCTGACGACCGGGGAGATAGTTTCGTGGTTTGAGTTCTCCGGCATAAGCCGCGAGATGCGCGCCTGCGCCGAGCGCTTCCTGCGCAGCAGCGACCAGGTCAAGTTCGCGAAGTGGAAGCCGGACAGGCAGGCCATAGACAAATTCATGAGGGACGTGATAATGTTCTTAGAGGCGACGAAGCCGGAGCCCACGCTTCCCTACGAGCAGAAAACCGAGAGGATGGGGGCGGTGGAATGAGGCTGCGCACAGCGTTCAGCGTTCAGCGCGCAGCGTTCAGCGATTGGCGCGCGGTTGATGGAGCGGGGGGGCTATGACATTTAAGAACCCTCAGTTCTTTTATCTCTTGATACTAATCGCGCCTATGGCATGGCTTTACGTTTGGCGGGAGCGGAAGCATAAGGCGACGGTTCGGTTCTCCGATCTGTCAATTATTAAAAAGCTGCCTATCTCGCCCTACCGGCGGCTACGGCATATTTTGCCGCTTATGCGCGCCATAGGTTTCTGTTTTTTAGTAATCGCGCTGGCGCGGCCGCAAACGCAACACGCCGAGGTCGAGGTCACTACCGAGGGGGTGGATATCATGCTTATACTTGACATATCGGAGAGCATGAAGGCGCTAGACTTTAAGCCGGATGACCGCTTGGCCGTGGCGAAGCGCGAAATCAAAAGCTTTGTGCAAATGCGCGAGCACGACCGCATCGGGTTAGTGCTCTTCGCCGCGCGCGCGTTTACACGCTGCCCGCTTACAAACGACTACGGCGTATTGGTGCAGATGATAGAGGCCGCCGGCTATACGGATTTCTCGAATCAAACGGCCATTGGAACCGCAATCGCCACGGCGGCCAACAGGCTCAAAGACTCGCCTGCGAAGAGCAAAGTCATCATTCTGCTAACCGACGGCGCGAACAACGCCGGCGACATACCGCCCCTAACCGCCGCCAAGGCCGCAGGGGAGCTGGGCTTAAAAATATACACCATAGGCGTAGGCAAGGACGGCAAGGTGCCGTTCCCCGTAGAAGCCGTCGATCCGCATACCGGGCGGCGGACGCAGCGGATACAGATGATGGAGTCCGACATAAACGAAAAAGAACTCGCCGATATAGCCAAGGCGACCGGCGGGGCGTTCTTCAGGGCGCAAAACTCGGAATCGTTGAAGAAAATTTACGAAGAGATTGACAAAATGGAAAAGACGGAAATCAAATCCATTAGCCATGTCTCCTACTCGGAATACTTTTATATGTGGCTGTGGATAGGGTTTATAGTATTGGTTATGGAAATGGTTTTACACAATACGGTTTTTAGGAGAATACCGTAAAATCTTTAAAATCTTTTTCAGACGAAGCCTATAAAAGTCAAATTCTTTTAAAAATCTTTTTCAGACGAAGCCTACGGCTTCATAACGTGTGGCGGCTA
>JAIRUL010000257.1 GCA_031254445.1 Chitinispirillales bacterium | reverse complement strand
GACTGACTGCGCCGTGCTCATCACGGGCGAGACCGGCACCGGCAAAAGCGCTCTTGCTAGGCGGATACACGAACTTAGCCCCCGCAGCGACAAGCCGTTCGTCGACATCTACTGCCCCTGCCTGCGCGGCGAGTCGCTCAAGAGCGAGCTCTTCGGCCACGCGAGGCTCTCCGAGGCGAACTCGTCCGCCGGGCGGACAGCTGGCCTCATAGAGGAGGCCGACGGCGGCACGCTCTTCTTAGACGAAATCGGCGGCATGGCCCTCGAGGCGCAGTACATGCTGCTCACGGCTATCGAGGACAAGACGTTTAGGCGCGTCGGCGAAGTTCACCGGCGCAGGAGCGACTTTCGGCTAATATGCGCCACAAGCCGCAGCCTGCAGGCGGAGATCGCGGCGGGGGGCTTCCGCGAAGACCTCTTCTATAGGATAAACGCTTTCCCCGTTTCTTTGCCGCCCCTTAGGGCGCGCAAAAAAGAGATGCCGGCGCTGATTGGCCAAATATTGGAGAGCCTCGGCTACGAGGCCCCGCTTGGCGACGGCGTGGCGCGCGCGCTCGCGCTCTACTCGTGGCCCGGCAACATCCGCCAGCTCCGCAACACGCTCGAGAGGATGCTTATCTGCGCGGCGGGGCAGGAGCTCGCGCCCAAGCACTTCACAGAGGCCCTGCCGCCGGAAGCCATGCCGCAAGCCCCGGCCCCGGCCCCGGCCGCGCAGCATAGCGCAGGCGAGGCGGCGGGCAGCCCCAGCTGGAGCTTAGACGACCTCGAGAGGGCGCACCTCATGCGCGCGCTCGACCACTTCGGCGGCGACAAGTTTAGGGTGAGCGAGGCGCTCGGGATATCGCTCTCCACCGTCTACAGAAAATTAGACAAATTCTGCGGCGAGAGCCATAAAAAGAGCTGCGGGGAGGGGGAAGGGATTTAGCATTTATTTGTGGGCCCCTTGCGCGCCATTATCTATATTTATTGCATGAAAAAACCGCCCCTGCCGTTTATGAAACCGGTATATGCCGCTATGCCGGCGCTATTTTTTTGCTGCTTGGCGTTTTGCGGCGTTTTCGGGCGGGCATTCGCTGGCTCCACGCAAGCCGCGCCGCAAATCGCGTTCAGCCCAAACCTTATTATCCTCACGCGACAGCAGCCCGCGGACAGCGCCGCCGCCGGCCTTCGGCCCAAGGCAATCACCGCCGACAGCGCCGCCTTCGCCTCCCCGCCAGCCCGCGCCGCCATCTCCGGCGGCGCCGTAACCTGCGAGGTGCTGCCGAGGATGCCGGTGGACTCGGTGATGCTGCTCGTCCGCCACTCGCAGACGGTTACCG
Source organism: Chitinispirillales bacterium (assembly GCA_031254445.1). GTDB lineage: Bacteria > Fibrobacterota > Chitinivibrionia > Chitinivibrionales > Chitinispirillaceae > GUT77. Next base: position 3,860 of record JAIRUL010000257.1, on the reverse strand, counting down.
ACACCCTCGGCGTCGTCAAAGACCCGCCCTATCGGCTTGACTGGAACTGCGCCTCCGTGCCCGACCAAGACCAAACGCACCTGCAATTCGGCTACGTCCTCTACTGCGGCGACTCCCTTATTGTCAACGCCCCGCCGCTGCCCCATCGGTGGTCGCTCGACCGCGGGAAGCGCGCGGCGTCAAAGAAGAGCTATCTGATTGGCAGGCAAAATATCGCGTTTGGCGAGTTTGAGGTCGACGGCGGCTTGTCAAAATGGAAAGGCATAAAGGGCGCCGACATCGGCGGCGGGGCGTATTTCAAGATGGCGTGGGCAGGCGCGGCGCTGCGCTTCATAGCGCGGGTGCCGGACAGCTCGATAACCGCGCAGGACTTCGTCGAGCTGCACATCGATATGCGCCGCGACCGCGCGCAGTTCCCCGGCATAAACCATAGGAGCATCCGCTTCAGCCCGCGCACGAGGGCCATTACATTCGTAGGCGAGTTTGTAGACGGCGCCTACGCCCGCTCAGACAGCGCCGCAATGCTCATCGCCGACGAGATGGACTGGAAAGCAGCCTTGGACTCGGCGGGGTACACGGTGGAAGCGGCGATACCGTTCGCCGTATTGTCCGACCTTACGGTTATACCGCCGGCCATCGGGGTTGACGTTTCGGTAATGAACGTTGATACGGCTACGTCTACCGCCAACAACGGCGACGGCGGGATTGACAATACGGCGACGCCCTCGGCCACATCGTTCCATTCGTGGTCCGGCGCGGAGCGCTTCACACGGTACAGCCCCAAAAACTGGGGGACGGCGAATATAGAAATTGCGTCGCTCGCTATCCGGTTAGCGATGATCGCGCTGATGATATTCATGGGCATTGCCCTTATAGCGGTCTTCGTTTACCTCTTCCTCTCCCACAGCCAAGAAGAGAAACAGCTGCGGTTAGAGGTGAAAGCGGAAGAAAATTCGCCGATTACGGACGCCATCGTCGATTGCGTCGACAGGAGGCTGTCGGACGCCGGTTTTGGAATCGGAGATGTTTTGAAAGAGATTGACAAGACGGAAGAAGAGGTCAACGGCGCGCTAACGCGAGACATGGATTGCACATTCGAGCAGCTGCTAACCTTTAGGCGGATAAAGCGCTCGCAAAGGCTAATGCGGAGCGAGGAGTTAAGCGTGGAAAAAATCGCGGCGCTGTGCGGATTCGCGGATGTCAGCACATACAAGGAGCAGTACAAAAGCAGAATGAACGTAGACCCGGAAATCAGCCGCGCGGCGATGCTCGAACGGACCAGGGAAGATATGGACGCGGCGGCGGATGACGACGACGACGATGATGCGTATTGACGCGGGGATTATCTACTAACAATTCTATTTATCAACCAACAATCTGCCGTCGATGGGTCGAAAACATTCGATCCCCTGCAATCTCAATGGCCGGCGGTTATATCATTATGCCCGACAATAGGCGTTCACCGTCAACGCCGCTTATTGATTTCCCCCGCAATGTACTCCCGGCACGCCCCGTCCGGCACGCGAACCCACCTTTCCCCCGCCGGAACGCCCATCACCTCTTCCTGCATCCGCATCCTACGAGATATTTCACGCTCGTCAACGCCGCCGCCTTTCGCCGCTATCCGCTCCAGGCGCGTATCGAACGGCGCGTCGATCCACACGCACAAATCAAACCAAGGCTCGATATTCCAAAGCGGTATAAGCGCGGCGTCAAGTATGCAGAGCGGCTTAACGCACTCAACGATTAACGCCTCCAAATGCCCGACAAGCGGCGGGTGCACAATGCCGTTGAGCGTACGCAGCGCGTCAACCGACCCAAACGCCGCGCGGCCAAGCGCCTCGACGCGCAATTCGCCATCCCCGGCAACATCATCGCCAAACGCGCGCCGCAGCCTATCCAATATATCGACGCTCCCCCGCATAAGCCGCTTAGCCTCCGCGTCGGCGTCGATAACCAGCGCGCCCGCAGGCTCAAAGGAGCGGGCGCAGGTGCTCTTGCCCGCGCCCATGTAGCCGGCAATCCCGACGCGGACGCCGCGCATAGACGCGCCCGCAAACCAGTTCACCGGCGGGACGACCGCAAGCGCGGCTATCGCCGCCTTACAGCCGCCGTCCGGCGGAATGCAATCGTCTAAGAACCCCACGCGCCGGCCTCAGGAAAAAATAGCCTTTATCCTGCCGAACACATCGTCTATCGCCCCGATGCCGTCGACGTCGCGCACTATCTTCTTAGGGCGGTAGAACGTGAGGCAGGGCTCGCTTTGGTTCTTGTAGGTGTTCAGCCGATTCTCAATCACCTTGGGGTCGGCGTCGTCCGCGCGCCCCTCGATGGTTGCGCGCTTGGCGAGCCTATCCTTGACCTCCTGATCGGCGACCGCGATGTTCACGACGTGGTCGAGCTTAATCCCAAGCTCCCCCAAAATCTTGTCTAACGACTCCGCCTGCGGCACGCTGCGCGGGAAACCGTCGAGCAAAAAACCGCCCTTCACGTCGTCGCGGCCAAGGCGCTCCTTAACCATGGCGATGGTCACCTCGTCGGGGACGAGCCGCCCGCTGTTGGAGTACTCCTTAGCCGTGCGCCCAAGCTCCGTATCGTTCTTGATGTGGTAGCGGAACATGTCGCCCGTAGAGATGTGCGGGACGTCGAGAAGCTCCCGCAGCTTGACCGCCTGAGTGCCCTTGCCCGCGCCCGGCGGGCCGAAAAGAACCACGTTTTTACCAGCCATTCCTGCCTCCTTGATGGTGAACTGTCAGAGAATACAATATAGTTTATGGGTAAACAGGAAAGCAAACCGCCGCGCGGCCCCGCGCCCTACCAAACGAAAAGCCACTTTACCCCGCGGTACAGCCCGTAAAAAACCCAGCCGACCGGCCCCGGCCTTGTTTTTTCCCTAAAGCTGACCCTTACGTACGAATACTCCACGCTCTGCTCCGCGTACTTTATCCTCCCCTCCAGCACCTCAATCTCCAAATTCACCCGCTGAAGCTCCCTCTCAATGCTCAAAATCTCATTTACGGTATGCGCTTTTTCAAGCAGCGCCAAGTACCGCTGCCGAACGCTCTTAACGTTGTCTAACCGAATAACGTTGTCGCGATACTGGTCGGTGATATCAGTCCCCGTTATCGACTCGCCCTCCGTTTTGCCGAGCGCTTTCGATGCGTTTATAAATTCGTCCGCGCCCTCCGGCGGAATCCGCGCTGCCACGTAATTTTTAGATTCTTCCACAATGAACCCATTGCCGCGCTTCACGCTTTCGATAATAACCGCTCGCGCTTCGTCAATGTCCTTAACGATTAACGCCAAAGATATCGAATACGCGACCATCCGCCTATCGCTTACCCGCTTCCCCCCGGCCATAGACCCACCCAACAAATCGCCTATTCCCCCTCCGCTTCCGCCATCGTCAATGCCGGAGCCGTAACCCTTGTCTGTTTCCGCCGACCGCGACCGCGCCGAGTTGCCGTCCGCCGCATAAGACGCGTCGGGCGCCCTATCCTTTGCGGAGCCGCAGGAGGATAGGGCGAATAGGATAACCGGCATGATTATAGAAATAACCGCCCGCCGGACAGCCGCAACCATCACAGCGCTGTTTGCCATAGCATTGCTCATTACCATTCTCCATAGATATAAAGATAAAGTCTTTTTAAAATCTTTTTCAGACGAAGCCTAAGGCTTCATATGGTGTGGCGGCTAAAGCCGCCACACAAAGTCAAAATCAAAATTCGGTACCCAACCGCCTTTGACGTTGACTTTGACTTTGTGTGGCGGCTCTGCGCCACACGTTATGAAGCCGTAGGCTTCGTCTGAAAAAGATTTAAAAGATTTTTAGGCTTCGGCTTCGTCTGAAAAAGATTTTA
>JAIRUL010000247.1 GCA_031254445.1 Chitinispirillales bacterium | reverse complement strand
TTTGTGTGGCGGCTTTAGCCGCCACACGTTATGAAGCCGTAGGCTTCGTCTGAAAAAGATTTTAAAAAGACTTTGACTTTGTTTAGCCGCCACACGTTATGAAGCCGTAGGCTTCGTCTAAAAAAGATTTAAAAGATTTTGACTTTAATGTTTTAAAGACAAAGAATTTGATTTTTTAAAGTCAAAGTCAAAGTCAAAGTCAAAGTCAGAGTCAAAGTCAAACATTTCTAGGAATATCCTTTTCAAGCGACAGCACATTCGACGTCCCCCCCTCCACAAACGACTGCTCGGATATCCTCGTAAGCACCGCGTTATCAGCGAACTCTTTCACCGTCAGGGAGCCCATGTTGCACATCGTGGCCCTTATCTTTGACACCGTCACGTCCAAAACGTCTTTCACGTTCCCAACCACCGGCACGTAGGCGTCTACGCCCTCTTCAAACTTGAGCCCCGTGTCGCTGTCATTTTGGTTGTAGCGCTGCCAGTTTCTCGCCCTGTTCGACCCCTCGCCCCAGTACGGTTTGTATACACGCCCGCCTATGGAGACCCTAGGCGTGGGGCTTTCGTTGGTCATGGCGAAGTAGCGGCCCATCATCACGAAGTCGGCGCCCATCGCCAGCGCGATTATTATTTGCGTGTCGTTCGATAGGCCGCCGTCGGAGCAGATGGGGACGTAGACGCCCGTCTCCTTGAAATACTTGCCGCGCTCCGCCGCCACAGCCATGAGCGCCGACGCTTGCCCGCGGCCTATCCCCTTTTGCTCGCGCGTAATGCAGATGGAGCCGCCGCCTATCCCGACCTTCACGAAGTCTAACCGCGCCTCCTCGGCTAAGTAGCGGAAAGCGTCGCTGTGGATGATGTTGCCGCCGCCTATGGCCACGCTTGAACCGTAGCGCTCGCGTATCCACAGCGCGGCCTCTTTCTGGAACTCGGAGTAGCCGTCGGAGGCGTCTATGCACAAAACGTCCGCCCCGGCCTCGACGAGCGCCGGCACGCGCTCCTTGTAGTCGTGGGTGTTTATCCCCGCGCCGACGGCGAAGCGCTTCTCCTTGTCTAAAAGCTGGTCGGGGTTGCTCATGTGATCGACGTAGTCTTTCTTGAAGACGAGAGAGTGCAGACGCCCGTTGGCGTCTAATATCGGCAGGCACTCTTTCTTGCACTGGCGCAGCTTCATGTTCGCCTCGTGCAGGGTGACCCCCACGCGCGCGAGAATCACGTTGTCGCGCGCCGTCATGAACTCGCTGACCGGCCTGCTTAGGTCGTCGTCGAACTCCCAATAGTCCTTGTCGGTGAGGATGCCGAGGAAGACGCCGTGCATGCCGCCGTCGTCGGTAATGGGGATGGTGGAGTGGCCCTTGCGCTTGCGGAGGGCGACCGCGTCCGCGAGCGTGGCGTCGGGGCGCAGGTTGGAATCGGAGGGGACAAACCCCGCCTTGTGCGACTTCACGCGGCCGATCATCGCGACCTGCGCCTCAATGGACTGCGAACAGTAGATGAACGCAAGCCCCCCAAGCCGCGCGAGCGCGATGGCCATTTCCGCGCCGGAAACCGACTGCATACTCGCCGAAACAAACGGTATGTTGAGGGAGAAGCGCGACTCCTCTTCATCGGGCCGATACTTCGCGACCGGCGCGCGCAAAGAGACGTTACCCGTCTTATGCTCGACGCGAGAGAGCCGCGGGATGAGCAGGTACTCGGAAAAGGTGCGGGAGACCTCCTCTATTATCTTAGCCATGGGAACCTCGCTTGCGTTGTTTATTTTATGATATATATATATTGGGGTAAATATAATTTTCGCGCACTCCCTATATAAACATAAATATACGCTTGGCTATTTTTCCGCCTTACGGCGCTATGCCGCTATGCACGGCCGCTTCAAGCGGCGGGGCCAGGCTAACGTAGCCGGACCTCAGGTAAGCAAGGTAGGGCGCAACGACGCTTTGGCCGACAGACGGCGGGTTTTGGGAGGACGGCAGGCGACTCGGTTAATGCAAGGATATGGCGATTTGACCCCTTTTTTTAACCATTCACTGTTAAATCGGCTCAAAAAGCGCAAAAGCGTCCAAAAAGTACTGACATAGTAGTTAGGCATATATTATCTTCAATATAATGGGTACTAACTTGGGGAGCCGCCTTAAATGCGGCCTGGAAATTGTCCAAAAACGGAATTTCGTCATGTTACTGTCTCTTCGATAGGAAAATATTATGGCAAAATATGTATGTAGCGGCGCGAATCTGAAATGTTCTATGGGTTCTCGGGAATCCGAATTGACAGTGCTGCCGGTTAGGCGGACGATAGCGCGCATCAAAGGTAAGCTCATGGGGACGATCATGGATCACAAGCCCTTTGTGAATATAAAGCCGTTTGGGCAATGCCAATCGTTGGCGAACCCCACCGTAGCCGCCGCCACCGCCGCGTGTAACGGCAAGCTACAGAAAATGCCCTGCGTCCCAAACACAACCGCGCCGTGGATTGCCGGCAAGATGCGCGTACAGATATGCGGGGAACCCACGCTGTTGGACAACAGCAAACTGACGTGCATATGGGCCGGCATGATCGAGATAACTAATCCGGGCCAGGATTTTGTGACGGAGGAGGGGCCTGCGTCGGCGCAATCGGAAAATGATTCGGCAGTATCGGAAGAAAAGGCGAAAGACATTGAAGTTGTGGCCGGCAACGCCGCAGAACCCAAAGAAAAGGTCAAGCTGACTGTGAAGGACATTGTCGAGATATTAGAGAAAATAGAGAAGAAGCAAGGCTACGAAGCCGCGCGGCATTACGCATCCAACT
>JAIRUL010000222.1 GCA_031254445.1 Chitinispirillales bacterium | reverse complement strand
TGGGTTCCGAGTCTTCTACCGGCTTCGTATAAAATAATAATTGCCTTTTGGCGGCGCAAGTAAAAAATCAAAATCTTTTAAATCTTTTAAATCTTTTAAAATCAAAGTCAAAATCTTTTTCAGACGAAGCCTTTAAAAGTCAAAGTCTTTTAAAAATCTTTTTCAGACGAAGCCTACGGCTTCATAACGTGTGGCGCAGAGCCGCCACACAAAGTCAACGTCAACATCAACGTCAAAACACCGATACCTCGCCGCCTTTGACTTTGACGTTGTGTGGCGGCTTTAGCCGCCACACGTTATGAAGCCGTAGGCTTCGTCTGAAAAAGATTTTAAAGGCTTTAAAGATTTTAAAGGCTTTAAAGACTTTAAAGAATTTAAAGACTTTGACTTTAAAGCCTTCGACCTTACGGTCTCAGGCTTCGTCTGAAAAAGATTTAAAAAATTTAAAAGATTGAATTAAAACTAATGCCCTGCCCCCTTGAATTATCGCCGGATTTATGTTATTATTATATAATACCCGTAAATCACAAAAAGGAACCCTTGCAAATGCAAAAGACGCCGCCATCCCTGCGACCCCTGTTTTTTACCGCCTGCCTTACCGCTGCGGTATCCGGCCTCTCGTGCGTTGAGCGGCCAATAAACGGCGGCGAGGGGGAGAAGGATAGGCCGTTGTTCATCGGCAACCCGCCGGCGTACATAAACGAGGTGTATTCGGCGAATGCCGATTACAAGGACGAGTTCGGGGGCGACCCCGGATGGGCGGAGTTTTACAACCCCGCCGACACGGCGGTGAATCTTCTCGGGTATTGGCTGACGAACAGCGTGAACAGCGTTAATCAGAGGCGGTGGGAGTTTGGGGACGTCGTTATAGAGCCGCGCGGGTATTTGGCGGTGTTCCTGTCCGGGCGCGGCGACAGGCCGGACAGCGCCCCTGCGCGGGACAGCATCGACCTCATCGGGAGGGCGAGGGGCGCTTGGAACTGGGCGGACGACCGGAGTACCGATCCGGGCGGCCCCGGGCGCAGTACGGCGACGCATACGTTTGTGAGGAACGCCAGCATTGGCGGGAAGCTCACGGCGGTGGACAACCCGGCGCTGGGGTGGTCGAGCGCGGTGGTCATGCTCTCTTTTGCCGATGTGGACGGCGATTACAACGTGGTGGGCGGCAGCGCCGTCAATATGTCCGGCATACATCAGATACTGCTTAGGGGGTATGTCACCAAAGGCGCCAAGCTCGAAATCCGCCTCCCGAGCGACGGGGTGAGGGACTGGGAGGCGTGGCCGGCGGTTTTGACCGGCACGGGGGAGGCGGACGGCCTCTACGCGGTGGAGCTGCCGTCTAGCGGCTACCCGGATTTGAGCTGCATCTACGGGATCCGCTTCGCGAACCCGCCGAGCTTCCGCGGAACGGCGGAGTTTTCCTTTACCTCCATAGCCGCGCGGACGAGGGGGAGCGAGGCCCACGCCTCTTTTGAGCTGAATAGGGGCGGGGGGAAGCTCTTTTTGATGGACTCGGGGTGGAACATCCGGGACTCCGTCGCCTATCCGGCGGAGGCGCTGGGCCTCTCGTACGCTAAGAGGCTTGACAGGGTTGAAAGCGCTGACAAAGGCGCGTGGGCGCTAAGCAAGCCGCCCACGCCCAACGCCGCGAACTCTAACGAATACTATGACGGGCAGGTGCCGCCGCCGCCTGCGTCAGCCATCCCTAAGAGCGGCTACCACGCCGACTCCCTTATGTTTACGCTGCCGGAGGCGGGCGGCGGGGACGGGGTTGTTTTGCGCTGCGACACGAGCGGCGCGTTTCCGTCGCCGGAGGGCGCGCTTAGGCCGGGCGTTACGCTGAACCTGAAGAAGACGGCGGTCATGCGCTGCGCGCAGTTTAAGGAGGGGAGCTACCCAAGCGCCGCGATTATGCGGACATACATAATTGACAAACGCAAACCGGATTTGCCCGTCGTCTCCATTGCGGCGGACCCTGTGGAGATGTTTGACCCCGCGGTCGGGATATATGCGACAGGCCCCAACGCAAGCCCGCAGGAGCCGCACTACGGCGCCAACTACTGGGCCGACATTGAGCTGCCTATCCACATAGACTTTTTCGAGGGCGGCGCGAGGCACGCGTGGAGCTACGCGGCGGGGCTTGAGATATTCGGCAACTATTCGAGGATGCACGCCAAGAAGTCGGTCGCGATCAACTTTAGGGAGGAGTACGGGCAGAAGAACCTTGGCTACGCGCTTTTGCCGGAGCACCCGCGTTTAACGAAGTTTAAGCGGTTTGTTTTGCGGAACAACGGCAACAACTACGGGCGGGACTACATCCGCGATATGCTGATGTCCTCGCTCACCGAGGGGCTGGGCATAGATTACCAGAAAGGGCGGGCGGCGATAGTCTTTTACAACGGGCGGTATTACGGCATCCACAACCTGCGCGAGCGCGCGAACGCGCGCTATTTTGAGGCCAACTACGGCATAGACGCGGAATTCATAGACTTAGTGAAAGCCAACAACGAGGTGAACAGCGGCTCCGACGCCGACTACCAAAGAATCTTGAAGTGGGCCGAGGCTAAGAGCGCGCTTAGCGACGGCGATGTGCGGCAGCTTGAGGAGTGGATTGATTTGGGCAATTTTACCAACATCTTCCAATCGGAGATTTACTTCATGGACACGGATTGGCCCGGGAACAACATGAAGCGGTGGCGCACAAACGCTCCGCCTAGCAAGTGGAAGTGGTTCATGTACGACAACGATTTCGGCTTCGGCGGCAACAGCTATCTCGGCGGGCGGAGCGTCAATATGCTGGAGTTTTTGACCGGCCCGCCAAACGACTGGCCCAACCCGCCGCACGCCACGCTGCTCTTCCGCAAGCTGATAGCGAACGCTGGCTACAGAAACGCGTTTGTCAACCGCTTCTCGCTATTGCTTGCGACGTACTTCTCGCCCGCGAAGGTCGAGGCGCGGATAGACGCGCTTATGGCGCCCATTGAAAGCGAGATTCCCTACGACCAGGCAAGGTGGGGCCATAGCGCAAGCTGGATGAACAGCGAGCTCAATGCAATAAGAAATTTCGGCAGGAGCCGCGCGGTGGCGATGCAGGGCGAAATGGAGGCGTTCTTCAAGATAAGCGGCGCGGCCGATCTTACCGTGTCAAGCGGCGGCAGCGGCAGCGTGCTAATTCATAATTTGCCGATGCCTATCGGAAGCGTGACGTTCAAGGCGTACCCTGCCGTGCCGGTGGAGTTGAAAGCAGTCCCCGGCCCCGGCGCGAGGTTTGAGCGGTGGAGCGACGGGGTTACGGAGGCGGAGCGCGCCGTTGCGGTGGTTGCGGGTCAGGCGGCGGAGTATCAGGCGGTGTTCGGGGCGGCGGCGTTTTGATGATAAAGCCAAAAGATTAAAGTTAAAATCTTTTAAAGCTTTTGGGGACGGGGCTCTGCCCCGTAACGCCCCGACGCATGATCCCCCCTCCTGTCAATGCCCTCCCCCCATAATAAGGGGAGGGCACTTTTTAACATATGCGCCCATAGGGCGCGAAAATCGGTAAGTCAACACATCACGTATATATGAGTAGGTACAATGACTAGTGCAATTATCGGAAAGGCAACGGGTTTTTTGCGGCTAATGCATCGTTGCGTTACGCCGTATGATACGGATGGGCGCGTATCGATACTGCGAGTTTTGCGGATCGCCGGCATTGTAGCTATTGCCCCGCCGGTGATTTTTGTCGCTGCTGCGTTTCTCGTAAGCCTGGCCGACATCCGGTTGCGCAATTACAGCCCGTCGTGGATTGTCTTAGACCGCAACTACCGCTTTATCGCCGAGATAGAGTCGCCGCGGGGCGGCATCGGTTATTGGCCTGCGCCGGACACGCTCCCGAGGACGCTCGTGACGGCGGTTTTAGCCGCCGAAGACCGCAGGTTTCGCAAACATATCGGGGTTGACGCAATGTCTGTCGGCCGCGCGCTTGTCAACAATTATATAAGAAGAAAAGGGTTTTCCGGCGCGTCAACTATTGCTATGCAGACAGCGCGGTTGCAGCGCGGGGGCGGGAGCGGCTTATTTTCGAAAGTTCGGGACTCGTTTGCGGCGGTGTGGCTGACGGTGGTTTACGGGCGCGACAAAGTCCTCAAGCAATACGTGTCGATATCCCCCTACGGAAACAGAATCGCCGGAGCGCCGTGCGCCTCGCGGCGGTATTTCAGGAAACCGGTACAGGATTTGAGCTTAGCCGAGAGCGCGCTGCTTGTATCGATACCGCGAGCGCCCGGCAGGATGAATATGTTTAAGCCGGCCGGGTTCGCCGCCGCGCGGTCGCGGGCGCAGTTTGTGCTCAGGCGGTGCCTTGGGTACGGGTGGATTGACAGCACGGAATACAGACAGTCGATGGCGGAGCTGAAAGAGTTTGCTATACCACCTAAGGATATTAGGGACGAGTCGGTGATGCACGCCACGCTTAGGTATAAGAGTATGCTTCACGGCAGTAGCGTTGGCATTGACGGGAAGGGAAAGGCTAAAACGCGCAGCGGTATCAATAACAGTATTAATGATAATATCAACAATTACTACGTTGATGACAACATCAGAAAACAAGGGCTTGTCGTCTCATCGATAGACATCGACCTCCAAATGTATATCCAGAGCGAGCTCGCCGACTACTTAGAGCGGTACAAAGCCGGCGATGTGGAAAACGGCGCGATAATCGTGGTTGACAAAAGCAATAGTCAAGTGTTGGCATACGTAGGCTCCGGCGGGTACTTCCATTTTAAGGGCGGGATGCACGACTACGCCGCTACAAAAAGATCGACGGGAAGCCTCATGAAACCGTTCATCTTCGCCTACGGGATGGAAGAGCTGGGCTACACCGCGGCGACCGTCCTGCGCGACATCAACTACGACTTCGGCGAAGGCAACCGCTCGTTCATCCCCGCCAACAGCGACAGGGAGTACCTCGGCCCCATCCTATATAAATACGCGCTCGCCAACAGCCGCAACATCCCCGCCGTGCAGGTGCTGAAAGCGCTGGGAGTCAACTCGGTTTACAAAAGGCTAGCCGACCTGAAACTAACGGACGACGACGGCCGCGGAAGCCACTACGGCCTTGGGCTCTCGATAGGCGGGCTCTACTGCGACCTTACGTCAATTAGCAGAGCCTACTTGACGCTAGGGAACGAGGGGCGGTTTAGCGACCTCGCTTGGTTTAAAGACGACGCGGCGGAACATCAAGGCAAACCGATAAACAGCGGCGGTATGATAGACCAATATCCGGCGAACAACCGTTACGGTAAATTGACAAGCGGCAGCGGCGCGGCGGATCAATACGGCGACCCCGCAAATCGCCAAACCAAGCAGGTCATGAGCCCCGAGGCCGCTTTAATGATCCAGCGCTTCCTCTCCGACCCCCTCGCGCGCCTCCCGACCTTCCCCCGCGAGGGCTTCTTCGAGTACCCGTTCGCCGTGGCCGTCAAGACCGGCACCTCCGACGGCTTCCGCGACGCGTGGTGCGTGGCGTGGAGCGGCCGCTACCTTGTCGCCGCGTGGATGGGCAACGCCGACAACCACCCGACGAAGCGCGTGAGCGGGTACAACGGCCCCGCGCCGATTGTGAAAAAAATCATGCTTCGCCTGCACCCGCAAGAGCGCGACGGGTTGAGCGAGAGCGGCTTCCCCGCGCCCGATGGCTGGAAGCCGATCTCCATCTGCCGCCTGACCGGCCTGCGCGCGGACATGAACACCCCCTACGTGACCAGCGACTACTTCGCCCCCGGGACGGAGCCGACCGGGGCGAGCGAGGTGCTGCGCGTCCTGCCGGTAGACACGCGCAACGGCCTGCTCGCCGGCCTAAGCTGCCCCGAAAAGTTCCGCGAGTTCCGCTCTTTTTTGTCGCTCGCGCCGGAGTACGAGCCGTGGGCGCGCGCCTACGGCCTGCCCGCCGCCCCGCGCCTGCAAAGCCCGCTCTGCCCGGGCGAAAGGCTGCCCATAGACTACCGTGTGGAGATAACGTGGCCGCGCTCCGGCGCGCGCTTCTTTATCGACCCTGAGATGCCGGAGGAGCAAGCGTTCCTGCCAGTCAACTGCGTCGCGGAGCCGGAGGCCGAGAGCGTGCTCTGGTTTGTCAACGGAGAAGAACACTCGGTGACAAACCCGCCGCACACGCTGCGCCTGCCGATGAAGAGCGGGAAGTACGCGGTGCAGGCGGGGGTCGCGGGTACGCCGGTTCGGAGCAGGGTGGTTAGGGTTGAGGTTTACTAGCGGGGCGAAAGCCTGAGGCCGTAGGCCGAAATCTTTTAACCTAAAATCCGCAGTCGGTATTTACGGATGGATTGTTTTTTGCATTACGATAATGCCGTCGTAGGGGCGGACCTAAGTGTCCGCCCTTCTCCCGCATAGATTTTTAGGCGATGCATAGGATGGGCGTTTTTGTGTTGATGTTGATTTTT
>JAIRUL010000177.1 GCA_031254445.1 Chitinispirillales bacterium | reverse complement strand
GCGAGGAGGTCGAGAGGCTAAAAGGCGAGTTGCAGCACCTCACGCAGAAAGAGATACAGATAAACATCCGCGAGGTGAAGAAGCCGGAGATGGACGCGCAGCTCGTCGCCGACAACATCGCGCGCCAGGTTGAGAAGCGCGTTTCCTATAAGAAAGCGACGAAGAAAGCGATTTCGACGGCGATGCGCATGGGCGCCGAGGGGATAAAGGTAATGGTTTCAGGCCGTTTGAACGGCGCCGAGATAGCGCGCACCGAGACGTTCAAGGAGGGCCGCATCCCCCTGCACACGCTCCGCGCCGACATAGACTACGCGACGGCGACGGCGCACACGACGTACGGGTGCATAGGGATAAAGGTGTGGATTTGCAAGGGCGAAGTGATATCGCGCGCGCAGGCGGCGGCTAAGGCGGCGGCGGAGAACGCGAAGTAAGGCATTGAACGTTGAGCGTTGAAATATTGGTACAATAATAAATATTAAGGATCATAAAAGAAATGCTATCGCCTAAGAAAGTTAAATGGAGGAAGACGCAGCGCGGCCGCATGTCCGGCAAGCCCGGGCGTTGCAGCGCGGTGTCTTTCGGGGAGTTTGGGTTGCAGTCTATGCAGCCGGGGTGGATTGACAACCGCCAGATAGAGGCGGCCCGTATCGCCATGACGCGCTATATCAAGCGCGGCGGCAAGGTGTGGATCCGCATCTTTCCGGACAAGCCGATAACCAAGCACCCCGCCGAGTCCCGCATGGGCAAGGGCAAGGGCGCGCCGGAGGGCTGGGTGGCGGTGGTCAGGCCCGGCACGGTGATGTTCGAGATAGGCGGCATCAAGGCCGACATCGCGAAAGAGGCCATGAGGCTCGCGGCGCAGAAGCTGCCGGTGCTCACGCGTTTCATCGAATTAGAAAAGCAGGTGCAATAATGAAAGCAAAAGAGGTAAGGGAGATGCTCGCGGAGGATCTCGTAAAGAAGATCGACAGCCTTGAGGAGGAGTTTTTCAACCTCAGGTTTCAGGCGAAGATGGGCCAGCTGACGAACCCGCTTCAACTGCGCTATGTCAAGAGGGATATAGCGAGGGTGAAGACCATCCTTAACGAGAAGCAAAAAAGCGCGGCCGCAAAGGCCTAACGGAGGATATTGATGTCTGACAGGAATTACAGAAAAGAGCGCGTAGGCGTGGTGGTGAGCGACAAAATGCAGAAGAGCGTAGTGGTGAGCGTAGAGCGCCAACTGATGCACCCCATCTACGGCCGTACCGTCAAGATGAAGAAGCGCTACGTCGCCCACGACGAAACCAACGACTGCAAAGTCGGCGACACGGTAAAAATAGTGGAGACGCGCCCGCTGTCGAAGACCAAGAGGTGGCGCGTAGGAGAGGTTGTGGAGAGGGCGAAGTAGGGCGTCTTTGTATGGCGGCATCAGCGTCCGGCATGCGCGGGCGAAATTATGCGATGCAGGGGCCGAATATTTATAGATAATATGGAACGATAAACCGGTTTAAGCAAGGGATGTAGACGGTTATGATACAGGTAGAGTCAAGGTTGAATGTCGCCGACAATTCCGGCGCGAAGAAAGTGCAGTGCATAAGGATTTTGGGCGGCACCCGCAGGCGCTATGCGCGCGTAGGCGATGTCATTGTCGTGGCCGTCAAGGACGCGATCCCAAACGGCGCGGTCAAAAAGGGTTCGGTGGTGAAGGCCGTCATCGTCCGCACGGCCAAGGAGTACGGGCGCAAGGACGGCACGTACATCCGTTTCAGCGATAACGCCGCGGTAATAGTGAACGACACCGGCGAGCCGAAAGGCACGCGCATCTTCGGCCCTGTGGCGCGGGAGCTTAGGGAAAAGAAGTTCACGCGCATAGTGTCGTTGGCGCCGGAAGTGCTTTAACGGCGCGGCTTAACCAGCCCGCCCGCATTAGCGGCGCACCGGCGGCGCGATCGCCGTCAAAAGGCAATTCGAGCTTGGTATCAACGGCCACCCGCCGTCATACATAAAAAGGCAGTTTTAAGGAGATAGGCATTATGGCATTAGGTTTGCGCAAGGACGACATTGTCGTGGTGATAGCCGGCGATGACAAGGGGAAGAGCGGTAAAGTCCTCAAGGTCATACCGGGTAAAGATAGGGCTGTCGTTGAGGGGCTCAATATTGTCAGGCGCCACACGAAGCCCAGCGTCAAGAATCAGCAGGGCGGCATTATGGAGAAAGAAGCGTCTATACACATCTCCAACTTGATGCTTAAGTGCCCTAAGACCGGCAAGCCCACGCGCCTCGGCGTTAAGAAGCTTGAGGACGGGAGCAGGGCGAGGTATTCCAAGCAGGCGAAGGAGACGATATAAAGTGGGTACGGAAGCGAAGCAGAAACCCCGCATGTGGGAGAAGTACAAAAGCGCGATTGTGCCGGCGCTCATGAAGAGGTTCGGCTACAAGAACGTCAATCAGGTGCCGCGCTTAGACAAGATCGTCATCAACATGGGCGTAGGCGACGCGGTCTCCGACGCCAAGCTGGTAGACGAGGCGGTGAACTGCCTGCGCGACATCAGCGGCCAGAAGCCGGTCGTGACGCGCGCGAAGAAAGCGATATCGAACTTCAAGCTGCGCGAGGGCATACCCATCGGCGCCAAGGTGACGCTGCGCGGGGTGCGCATGTGGGAGTTTTTCGACCGCTTGGTGTCGATAACGATCCCGCGTATCCGCGACTTCCGCGGTTTGCCGCGCAAGTCTTTCGACGGTTTTGGAAATTATACTATGGGCTTAAAGGAGCAAATAGTATTTTTAGAGGTTGACCGCGACAAGATTGCGAAGATCGCCGGTATGGACATTTGCATCAACACGACGGCGCGGACAAACGAAGAGGGGTTCGGGCTCCTTGAAGAGCTGGGGATGCCGTTTAGGAAGCAGTAAAAGCGCGGGGTTTGCGCGTCGGCGCTGCGGAAAGTTCGCGTTATGCGCCGGTTAATTATTGATACGTTGTGCGGCAATGAATTTGTGCGCGGCGGGGCGGTTTCCGTCGGCGCATGCAATAAAAACAATAAGGTTAGGAGCAGCGCAAGTGGCACGTAAGGCGTTAATAGAAAAATGCAGGAAGAAGCCGAAGTTCAAGGTTCGTTCGTACACGCGCTGCAAGCGTTGCGGCCGCCCGCGGGCGTTCATCCGCGATTTCGGCCTATGCAGGCTCTGTTTCAGGGAGATGGCGCTCAAGGGGGAGATTCCCGGCGTGGTCAAGGCGAGCTGGTAGGCGCGGTTAGCGTGTCGATTGGCCTGCGGCAGCCGGATGGGCTGCTATGGATTGGGTTGGGCGGCAGGGTAATCGCTGAATTGCCGATTTGCGGGGGCGAACCTGCGTGTCCGCCCATAGTTGCTCCGATAAATGTTTTGTTTCGGATTACGGTATTATAATAACATAAGGGGTAGTGAAGGATGTTAACGGATCAGATTGCCGACATGTTCAACAGGATCAGGAACGCTATCCATGCCCGGAAGCGCACTGTCGATGTTCCTGCGAACAAGCTGAAGAAGGAGATCACGCGGATTCTCTTCGAGAACCACTTCATCTCTAAGTACGCGTTCGTTGAGGATGAGAAGCAGGGGACGATTAAGATTCTGCTCAAGTACGACGACGAGATGCGCAACGCCATCCAGGGCCTCAAGCGCGTTTCCACGCCTGGCCGCAAGAAGTACTCCGGCGCCGGCGGCGTGCCCAGGGTTTTGAACGGCATGGGCATCGCCATCGTCAGCACGTCTAAGGGCGTGATGACGGACATGGATTGCCGGAAGATGAACGTGGGCGGGGAAGTCATTGGGTTGATTTGGTAAACGGGTCTGGGGCGGAAATATCTTGCCCCTGCATAGCAAGGTTGTATTGATGCCTAAGATATACGATAGCGATTGTTGGGTCGAGGTTTTTTGATCCGCGAATAATAAGGTTGTAAAGGAGCAAAAAGTGTCACGCATAGGAAAATTGCCTGTCAAGGTGCCGGGCGGCGTCACCGTTACGATCAGCGGCCGCAAGGTCGAGGTCAAGGGCGCAAAGGGTACGCTGAGCAGGGAGGTGCCTCCCGAGGTCAAGGTAGAGTTCGCCGACGGGGCGGTTACGCTCACTCCGGCGATAGAGGCGGAGAACACCAAGGCTTTGTGGGGCCTTTACCGCGTGCTCATCAACAACATGGTCGTGGGCGTGTCGGCCGGTTACAAGATTGAGCTTGAGGTGGTGGGCGTCGGCTACAAGGCCGAGCTCAAGGGCAAGGATTTGCTGATAGCGGCGGGGCTCTCGGACACGGTGCACTTCAAGGCGCGCCCGGGGCTCGATTACAAGACCGAGGGGCAGAACAAGATTATTGTCGAAGGCATAGACAAAGAGAAAGTCGGCCAAGCCGCCGCGGATATCCGCCGCATCCGCCCCCCCGAACCTTACAAAGGCAAGGGCATAAGGTACGCCGGCGAACAGATAAGAAGGAAAGCCGGGAAGACGGCGGGCAAGTAATAACGCATTAGGATAATAATACGGGGCGATAGGGCGGACAATCTTGTCAAACCGTATAATAAAGAATATTAAGGAGTATTAGCGGTATGAACAGCGCAAAAAAAAGAAGTCTTGAGCGGTCGCGTCGGGCCGCCCGCGTCCGTAAGTCTATCAGCGGGACAACAGAGCGCCCGCGGTTGTGCGTTAGGCGCAGCATCAACCACATCTACGCGCAGATTGTGGACGATGTGGCGGGCAAGACCGTTGCCCACGCGGGGAGCACGGGCAAGGAGTTTGCCCAGAAAGTTTCCGGCAAGAAGCTGAACAAGACCGAGGTCTCCAAGATTGTCGGCGAGATGGTCGCCGAGATCGCGATTAGCAAGGGCGTTAAGGCGGTTGTGTTTGACAGGAAAGGCTACCTCTACCACGGCCGCGTCAAGGCTTTGGCGGAGGCGGCGCGCGGCAAGGGGCTCGTGTTCTGAAAATAACCAAATAGGTTTATATCGAGGGCGGCTATGTTTAGGGTTGCCCGCTTAACGGAGGGGTAGTATCTTTGAGTAACGAAGAATTGATGTCGGGCGGCGGAGAGTCGCAGTTTGCGGAGAGGCTTGTCGCGGTCAGCCGTGTGGCGAAGGTGGTCAAGGGCGGCCGCCGCTTCGGTTTTAACGCGCTTGTCGCCGTGGGCGACGGCGGCGGGAAAGTCGGCATCGGCATGGGCAAGGCGAACGATGTCACCGAGGCGATCCGCAAGGCGGGCGACAGCGCCAGAAAGAACATGGTGAAAGTGAGCGTTGTGGACGGCACCATACCGCACGACGTAATCGGCCACTTCGGCGCGGGCAGGATCATCCTGAAGCCGGCGGCCCCCGGCACCGGCGTAATCGCCGGCGGCCCGGCGCGCGCAGTGCTTGAACTCGCGGGCGTCCGCAACATCTTGACAAAGTGCCTCGGCACGACGAACGCGCACAACGTCGTCAAGGCGACGCTTGACGGGCTGAAGCAGCTTAAGACGCGCGACCAGATAAAGGCGTTGCGCCAAATAGCGGTTAGTTGATTCTTGGGCAAGAATGGTTGATTGGCATTATTCGCCAATTAAAAAAAATATAGGGGCGGGTTGCCCAAATGCCCTATGGAACATTGTTTATCTGTGTTGAGGGAAGAAAATGGCTAAAAAGTTAAAAATTACTCAGGTAAAAAGCGCGATCGGCCGCTTGAAGAACCAAAAAGCCACTATTCGGGCTTTAGGCATCCGCAAGATGAATCAGACGGTCGAGCACGACGACAATCCGACGATCCGCGGGATGATCGGCGCCGTCCAACATTTGGTAACCGTAGAAGAAGTATAAAGGGGAGAAGGCGAATAAATATGCTCAAGTTGAACAATTTAAAACCGTCGGCTGGCTCTCATAGGGAGACCAAGAGGCTTGGCCGCGGCACGGCGAGCGGGCAGGGCAAGACGGCGGGGCACGGCAGCAACGGCGACAAGTCCCGCAGCGGCTCCTATCAAAAGTTTTACTTTGAGGGCGGGCAGACGCCCCTCACGCGCCGCATCCCCAAGGTGGGTTTTCACAGCCCGTTCAAGAAGGAGTACCAAATCGTGAACGTGGGTTCCCTCGAGGAGGCCGACGTGGGCGGTTCGGACGTTACGCCCGAGGTGCTTCGCCGCCTAGGGCTTATCCACGAAGCGGGCAAGCCGGTGAAGATTCTCGGTTCGGGCGAGCTCACAAAGGCGCTGGTGTTTCGGGTAGACGCCTACTCGAAGTCCGCGAAAGATAAGATTGAGAAAGCAAAAGGGAAAGCAGAGGTCGCATAGCCGTGCTTGATACCGTACGCAATATGTTCAAGATTCAGGAGCTGAGGAAGAAGATCTTCTTCACGCTCTTGATTATTTTTCTTTATAGGCTTGGCGGGCACGTGCCCACGCCCGGCGTGAACGCGGATGTGCTCAGAAGCTTCATGGCGTCCAACATGGACGGCCTCTTCGGCTTCTACGATATGTTCGTCGGCGGCAACTTCGGCCGTTTTACGGTCTTTGCGCTCGGCATCATGCCGTACATCACGGCGTCCATCATAATGCAGCTCATGGGGACTATCTTCCCCGCCATACACAAACTGCAGCGCGAGGGGGCGGAGGGGCGCAAGAAGCTGACGCAGTACACAAGGTACGGGACGGTTATCTTTGGCGCGATTCAGGCCGCCGGCATTTCTATATTTATTTCGAGCATACAGGACAACGGCGTGTCGGCGGTCATCCCTCAGATGCAGGGCTTTTTGTTTATGGCCACGCCGGTGTTATCGCTCACGACCGGCACGGTGATAACGATGTGGCTCGGCGAGCAGATAACGGCGCGGGGCGTCGGAAACGGCATATCGCTCCTCATCTTCATAGGCATCGTGGCGATGATCCCTTCAAGGGTCGTGACCGAGGTTCAGCAGATCATGGTTGACAGGATGCACATCGTCCAGTCGCTCGCCATTTTGGCGATAGTGGTCGCGGCCACGGTGGCCGTTGTGATAATGACGCAGGCGCAGCGCCGGATACCGATACAGACGCCTAAGAAAGTAGTGGGCGCCAAGATGTACGCGGGGCAGAACACCGTGCTGCCGCTTCGCCTAAATATGGCAGGCGTCATCCCCATCATCTTCGCGTCGTCGATTATGACGTTCCCCGGCATGATAATCAAGAGCTTTGCCGGAGCCGAGTCGTCGTTTATGGACGACATCTTCCGCTTGTTTGGGCCCGACGGGGCGGTCTACTCGGTTCTGTACGGCCTTTTGATCATATTCTTTACGTACTTCTATACCGCGATAGTTTTCAATCCGGTGGACATCGCCGATAACTTGAAGCGTCAGGGCGGCTTTATCCCTGGCATACGCCCCGGCAAGAAGACTGCGGAATTTTTGGAAAATGTGCTGGCGAGGATTACCTTGCCCGGCTCTGTATTTTTGGCGCTCATCGCCGTGCTGCCGATGCTCCTAATGAGGTCGTTTGGCGGCGGGTTTTACTTCGGCGGCACGAGCATCCTGATTGTGGTGGGCGTGGCCTTGGATACGCTCCAGCAGCTGGAGTCGCATTTGCAGCAGCGCAATTACGAGGGCTTTATGAAAAAAGGTTCCTTGCGCGGAAGGAGATAGCTTTTTTCGCGCCAAGAGGGCGGTTTTTTCCGCCTTTAGCGCGGACAGTATAAGAATATGGGGAAAAACGATTCGATACAGGTGGAGGGCACTATAACGGAGGCGCTGCCGAATGCCTCTTTCAAGGTGCAGCTCGAGAACAAGCACGAGGTGCTGGCTCACATTTCCGGCAAGATGCGGATGAACTATATACGCATTCTGCCCGGGGATAAGGTTTTGGTAGAGCTTTCGCCTTACGACTTGTCTAGGGGCCGGATTGTTTATAGGTATAAATGATACGGCGCGCGGTTTTAGGCATTATTTGCGGCGGCATTGTTTTGTTGTCAATGAATAACTATAAATAACAAAAAAGGTTGTGAAATGAACAAAGAATCGTCAAGCGCGGCGAAGAAGGTTAAGAAGAAGGCTCCGGCGGATGGCATCGCCCACGTTCGCGCTACGTTCAACAACACTATCATCAATGTTACCGACGCTAAAGGTAACGTTGTCGCTTGGAATACGCCCGGCAAGGCCGGCTTCAAGGGTTCCCGCAAGAGCACGCCGTATGCGGCGGGCCTCGCCGCCGAAGTCGTGGGCAAGGCCGCGTTCGACGCCGGCGTGCGCAAAATAGAGGTGCACCTGCGCGGCGCGGGCAACGGCCGCGAGAGCGCCATAAGGTCGCTTAGCGCGGCGGGCTTGAAAGTGACGTGCATTAAGGACTTTACGGCCGTGCCGCACAACGGGTGCAGGCCGCCGAAGAGGCGGAGGGTGTAGGGGGGGGATGGCAATGGGCGCAAAAAGCGCGCCCGGGATAAACGCGTCGGGCGTGGGCATTGAGCATCGATAATTAAGAATTAATGGTTAAGGCTAAACATTTATAAAGGGGTTTTACCGTGGCTCGTGTAGCAGGAGTCGACATTCCTAACAATAAGCGCTCCGTTATCGCGCTGACGTATGTATTCGGCATCGGCCATACGTCCGCCGTTGAGATTTTGGCTAAGGCCCAGCTCGACGAGAACAAGAAAGTCAAGGACTTGACGGAGGAGGAGCTTAA
>JAIRUL010000176.1 GCA_031254445.1 Chitinispirillales bacterium | reverse complement strand
ACCACCTGCGCAAAGACGAAATCCAGATAGCCCTGCACATAGGCTCCACCGGCTTAGAGTTCGAGTCCGACGCCAAAGACGTGATATTCATTAAAGCGGTAGCCTACGAGGCGCTGCTGCAAATAAACGACATCATCGCGCGCGTGAAAGACACCGTAAAGCCGGAAAACCTGCTGAAAGACCTTAGCGGCTCCGACTCCGCGCGGCGCGTAGACTCCGACATAAAATCCGCCCTCTCCCCGTTCTGCATCATCCCGTCGCTAAGGGGGACGGAGAAGCGCAAAATTGTGGAAGAGCTGATAGGCATACTTCACGAACACGGGCTTGTCAAGGACGAAGCAGCCGTCGCCGACGCCGTGATGGAGCGCGAGGCCTCCATGAGCACCGGCATGCAGCACGGCGTGGCCATCCCCCACTGCCGCACCGACGCCGTGGAGAAGATCACGGTCGCCGTGGGCCTCTCCCGCAAAGGCGTAGACTACGCCTCGTTCGACGGGCTGCCGTCCACGATTTTCGTGATGATCCTCTCCCCGCTAAGCTCGGAAAGCTCGTACATACAGCTGTTAGCGAACATCTCCGCGCTCCTAAACAGCGAGGAGCAGCGGTCGAAGCTCTTAGAGTGCCGGAGCCAAGAGGAGATTTACCACTTTTTCAGGGCAGGGCTGGGGAACTGAAATTTTTCTAAAAAATAATAGCGGCGCCCCAAAAAAATTGTTATATTTAATACATATGTAGGAATTGCAGGGACGTACAAAAAAACGCACATTTTCCGGCTCCGCCCGGGGTGCCAAGTTTCTTGACTAACACTTTTTTATGGGAATTCATCTTTGGGCAGCGCGTACATGCCACCCCACGAGGCGGACTTGCAGACTGTTCAAGTGGACAACCAACGTAGCGTTTAGAGTTCAAGAAATTGGCTCCGGACGGGGCTTTTTTCCATTATGGCAATAAAAGACCTAACCCTAACCATATCGAGGTGCCCATGTTCGGTCGGATCAAGGCAGTTATTACTTTTGTCGCGGCGGCGGGGATGATCGCGGGGGCGTCGGCGCAAGTTGCGATGCAGGCCACGCAGGATTCCGCCGACGGGAATCGGCTTGTCATTAACGGGAACCGGATTTTCATTTCGGGGATGAACATCGCGTGGAACAACTTCGGCAGCGACGTCGGGGATCGGGATGTTTCCATCAATCCCTTTGTGAACCAGTTCACGCAGATAAAAGCGGCCGGAGGAAACGCCGTCCGGTGGTGGCTGCACACCGACGCCCAGAATTGCCCGAAAATCAACTCTAACGGCGAAGTAACCGGCATCGGCTCGAAAACCATCTCCAATATGCGGCAAGTTTTGGACTCCGCCTACTCGTACGGCATCGTGGTCTCCATGTGCCTTTTCTCGTTTGACCTGCTTAAGCCGGAACAGAAATCGGACTATTCTTCTTACAATCTCGACAACAACTACAAATTTCTGACCGAGCCGCAGGGCCTCCAAACCTACATCACAAAAGGCCTCAGGCCGATTCTTCAAGCAATCGGCAATCACCCCGCTATCATGTGCTGGGAGGCGTTTAACGAGCCGGAGGGGATGCTGCCCTCTAACGCATCCGGTTGGGGTTTAGCAAAGTCGATACCCTACAGCGACATAATCAGGTTCACGGCCGCGATAGCCGCGGAGGTGCACGAACAAACATTGAAGATGGCGTCTACCGGAATCCACGAATACTATAAAAATGATTACTTCACCGAATACACAGACGCGAAGCTCAAAGCGGCCGCAGGAGGAAACGAGAAAGCCTATTTGGACTTTTATATGGTTCACCACTACCCTGAGTGGAATTCGGAATCTCCGTTCAAAAATCCGCCAAGCTATTGGGGGTTGGATAGGCCCATACTAATAGGCGAATTTCCGGCTAGAGACTGGACGCCGAATAACGTGACCCCCAAATGGAAATACGAAATGACCATTGTTGACGCTTATGAAGCCGCCTACGACAGAGGCTACTTAGGTGCGATGAGCTGGTCGATGACAGAGGGCAATACCGCCAAATTCGGCAACTTCGAAACGACCAAGCCCGCGCTTGAAAATCTCTACGCGAAGCACAAGGCCGACATAGACATACTCGACAGGGTGATTGACATACCGAGCGGCGATATGGCTATGAAGCTTACCCTAACCAATCTTCCGGCGATATCAAGCGATTGGAGCGAGCTTGGAGTCAATAAAGATTTAAATTTTTCCGGGAAAAGCAACCTCGCTTTTGAAATGTTTATCAAAGAGGGAAGCGGCGCCAATTTAGATATCAATGTCGTGGTGAAAGTAGGCAATGATTGGGATTGGACAGAAGGGCCAACCCTCAAACTCAATGACTATGAACAGGGCAAATGGGTTGACGTCACCGTACCCATAAGTTCATTTGGGAGCGGAGACCTTTCCGCCGTTAAATCCGTGCTGTTTCAGTACGGCGCGGCAGGGACGCCATACAGCGGCGAAATCTACTTTGACAATATCAAGCTAGACGCGGTTGCCATTGCCGACTTTAACGAATTCGGCAGCGAGTGGGCTTTAGACTTGCGGGATAAAACCGGGGCCGTGAGTTCCGCCAACTGCGCGGTGGCTCTCGCCCCGCGCCCCGGAACCTCCCCCGTAACACACCGCGCTATAAGCAAGTCCGCCAAGCCGCGCGCCCCCATCGCCACCGTAAAGGGCAAGGTTCTGAGCATCGCGGGCGGCCTCGGGGCCGGGGTTGACAATTCGGCAATGACGGTTAAACTCGTCAACCTGAAGGGCAAGACGGTAGCGAATTTCAAGGCCGTAGGCGGCGTTGGGAAATTCGAGCTGGCGAAGATTCCGTCCGGCAGCTACGTAGTGGAGATGAGCGCAGCCGGAAAAAGGGTCGGC
This sequence comes from Chitinispirillales bacterium, assembly GCA_031254445.1. GTDB lineage: Bacteria > Fibrobacterota > Chitinivibrionia > Chitinivibrionales > Chitinispirillaceae > GUT77. The sequence continues at coordinate 1,513 of JAIRUL010000176.1, read as the reverse complement.
AGTTCGCGGGTGGTGGTGAGGTAGGGGCATGGGATATTTTGTCGTTGAGGGCGGAAGCCGGCTTTCCGGCACCGTTACCGTCACGGGGAACAAAAACGAGGCGCTGCCGGTCATCGCGGCGGCGCTTTTGACGAACAAGGCTGTCAGGCTCGGAAACGTCCCCGACATCGGGGACGTGCGGAATATGCTCGAGATCGCTTCGCAGCTGGGCGCTGCCGTCGTGGGCAAGGGCGAAAACGAGTACGAGATTACTGCGGCGTCAATAGGCACTTCCGAGCTGCCTATAGCGCTCTCTAATAGGATACGCGCGTCTATCCTCTTCGCGTCGTCGCTTCTTGTGCGGACGGGCAGGGCGGTCATTACGCAGCCGGGGGGGGATTACATCGGGCGGCGGCGCTTAGACACGCACTTTTTGGTCTTTAGGGCGCTGGGCGCGGAGCTTGAGATTGAGCGCAAGATGAGCAGTTCCGATGTGACCCGCGAGACGGCGTTCATCCTCACCGCGCCGGAGGGGGGGCTAAGGGGGGCGGACATATACCTAGACGAGGCCTCGGTGACGGCGACCGAGAACGCGCTCATAGCGGCGGCGGGCGCGCGCGGGAAGACGGTGATCGCCAACGCGGCCTCGGAGCCGCACGTTCAGGGGCTTTGCAGGTTTTTGCAGGCGATGGGCGTCGCGATTGAGGGCGTGGGGTCGAATTTGCTCACGGTACACGGCCGCGGCGACTTCGGGGCGGCGAAGCACGAAATTGGGTGCGACTTCATCGAAGCCGGCTCATTTGTTGGGCTTGCGGCGGTCACCGATTCCGATTTGACAATCGCGGGGGTAGACACGGGCATAATGCGGATGATCCTCTTCCAGTTCGAGAGGATTGGGGTAGTGGCCGACGCCGACCCCGCGGGCCGAACGCTGCGCGTCTTTGGGAACCAGCCGCTAAAGGTGCGCAAGGATCTCGGCGGGGCGATACCGCGTATAGAGGACAGCCCGTGGCCGGGCTTCCCGACCGACATGATGTCCATCCTGCTCGTCTGCGCGACGCAGTCGGAGGGCACGTGCCTGATCCACGAAAAGATGTTCGAGTCGCGGCTCTTCTTCGTCGACAAGCTGATAGGCATGGGCGCGTCGATTGTCCTATGCGACCCGCACAGGGCGGTGATAGTGGGCAAGTCGCAGCTCTACGGGGCGTCTATATCAAGCCCGGACATCAGGGCGGGCATGGCGCTGCTTATAGCCGCGATAGCGGCTCAGGGCACGAGCGTCATACACGGCATTGAGCAGATAGACAGGGGGTATCAACAGATAGACGCGCGCCTAAACGCTCTCGGCGCGAAGATAGAGAGGGCGGCGCTGAAGCGGGCGGATGATTTTAAAGCCTGACGTTGATTTTGACTTTGTGTGGCGGCGTTAAAATCAAAATCTTTTAAATCTTTTTCAGACGAAGCCTACGGATTCATAACGTGTGGCGGCTAAACACAGTCAAAGTCTTTTTAAAATCTTTTTAAGACGAATCCT
>JAIRUL010000158.1 GCA_031254445.1 Chitinispirillales bacterium | reverse complement strand
TGTTGGCGCTGTGCTTGGGCACGATCTTGGGCTCAAACGTCGAGTTGCGGTCTTGGGGCATCTCTACCGCCACCTCGCCCAACGTCGATTTTAGCCGCTTGCGCGTGTGCCCGTTGCGGTAGTTGGTCTTGGCGGCGTCGGTCTGGGCGTGCTTGCCATAGCCAAGCGCGGTGTCCAGCTCCGTCTCGAGCATGTGCTGGATGGTGTCTCCCCAAGCATCTCCTTGAGGGCCGACTGGATGTCCCCAGCCGTCTTGATGTCATACGCCTCGATGAAGTCTGCAAACATGGCGCGCCTCCCGGGGTCAGCTTACGCCCTGCCATAATGCCCCTCCTAAATGACTAAGTGTTTAATTTAATATATCATTCAGGAAGATCTTTTTACAGAAAATTATTTACACTCTCAAAATTTATTTACACTCCCACACGGCTCTTCAAGTCAACATTTTGGATTCGATGAATTGAACCCTCCCTCGCCGTTCGCTCATTTTCACGGCAATTGGCCTCTATGTGCCTTCCGTGTTTCGCTCATGGTTGGGGACGCTGACTTGTCGCCCCCTTCGCTCCACGCGCTTCGACGCTACTATGAGGCGATCCGACTTCTGGCGATTCATCAGGACGCACTCCGTTTTTCAGGACGTTGATTGCCCTTACCGGCATTTCGTACCCCTGCCGGAAACCGCCAGAATGTGTGCACTACGTTGTACGCTCGCCATGCTCTTAGCGCTCTTAGGCCCCGATGGAACCTGTATGTTCTCGCGTTATCGAACATTACATTGTTGCCTGCTGTGTATTGCACACACCGAACTGACGCACCCCAAACTTTGTGTAAACCTCCGTTGACCCTAGTGCAACCTGCCCCTCACGCCCCGCCCCCGAACAGTCGTCCAACTTTCCCCAAAATAGACCTTTTCTTCTTCCCCTCACCGTCAGGCATCTCAAAAGCCCGAACCCTAGGCAGCTCATCCAAATCCCATTTATGAAGAAGCTGACCGTCGGAGACCACGTAAGACACCGGTTCGTACATCCAAGCAACGGAGGCAATGCCCTCAACCTGCCCGAGAACCACGAGCCCGTCCGGGTCGAGAAAATCGGGATGTTTTTTGTCCACCGGAACAACGGGGATGGCAACAAAATACGGGTTTTCCGGCGCATCCGGCGCAACGCACCCGACCACGTACCAGTTCCCGTCCGGCGAAAAGCTCTGATACGCGAGCTCCATGGTATCCATGCCAAAAAGAGGCTTTAGCGGTTCCAAATCATGGCTAAACGAGAGTACCTGCTCATCCTTTTTCTTGGGGTTGGCAATGTCCCACCGCACAAGGGTCAGTTCGTGAGCTCCGAAGGTATATTCATCTATGATAACCCCAAATGGCTGTTTAGGATGAATCGCAAAACCTTTTACGTAGCCAATGCGGTTAGAATTACTGTTAAATATCTCCGAAAATGGGTGCCGCACCTCTCCGCTTCCATCGGTGCACGACATTTGGCCGAGATTATACACAAACAGCTTGCGGTCATGAACAATCCACGTATTATGCGTTGGAAAGTTCGATGACACGTGGTGCGTTTCGCCGAGCTTCATGACCATATCGGTTTCAACGAGCTTTTGATCTTCGAGTTTTGCAATGCTTAGGTAATCCTCCCGCCCGCTGCCACCCTCATCAATAGACTTGGCGACTACAAACAGGTTCTCTTGCGGGTCTAAAAAGCATATCCCAAGCATATAATCATCCGTAGACAATCCGCTACCGGCATAAAAAGCCTTTTTGGCCTTCACATTGACGACCACTGCGGTTCTAGTTGCGGAATAAACGACGGTATCATCGGAATAGTTTGGGCTAAATCGATAAATAAAGGTATCGTTCACCGTCGGGCCGATGTTTTGCGCAACCGCTTGGCATTCGGGGTCTTCCCCGTAACTGCCGGGCTTTATGAACACTACGCCATTGCTTTCTTTATCAAGAGCCCCGACAGCGTGAGGGTGCGGCACCGGAAATATCCAGTTTATGGTCGTCGCTCCCGCCGAAAGATATTGGGGGCCGAAGTGCTTACGGCCTTTTTTTACAAATATGTAGTAGCCCACATCGTCTTCTGTAATGCTGTCTTCCGACATTTTTTGTTACCCCTTTCTTAGGTACGCCACGCTATTCATGCCTAAGCGCCAACAGCTCCACCTTAGCGTCCCCATACTCATCCCCAGGAAAGTATATCCCCAACGTCCCGGACGCCTCCACGTCCCGCCAAAGCAGACTTTGTTTATCTACGGCGAAATAGGCGTATCCGGGCTTTGCGGCCAGGCCTTCCGGTATTTTTTGGGCGTGGATGAGCGTTAGGCCAGGGGACGAGGTGGACACTAGCTGGTCGAGTTTGTCGCGCGAGCAGACTTTCATGCGTTGCAGGACGTGGACAACCAGTGCTTTTTGCTGGGTCTCCGACGCCACGCCGATGAAGAGGTTCACGCCTTTTACGAAGTGTTCGTCGGGGAAGCGGCAGGCCCACATTACGGTGTTGACCCGCTCGAGCGCCATCTGCGCTGTAGCGGTCCAGAACTCTGCGGCAAGCGCATCGCGGATGCATTCCTCGAGCGAGGCAAACACCGTGCCGAGGTCGTCGTGGTCATACTGCGGGATCATGTCGAGGGATATTTCCGGCGAAAAGGTCAATAGGCTCCCATACAGCGTTGTTAGGTGGGCATATATCTCAAACGGGTGTACTTGCGGAAGCTTGCATATGCAGTTGAGGAGCGGCGTGGACGAACAAAGCGTGTTGAGTAGCAAAAACGCGCCCACTTCCGATGCCGAAAAAAAGACCCGCCCCTGCTCGGACTGCCCCCGGCAGCGCCCTAGCGACCCCATTTTTGCCCACAAAAGCTCGAGCAGGCCGCCAACGCGATCCGTTATTGCCTCCGAACACCTGAAAAACAGTACCGGCGGCGAGTATCTGCGTTCAAGCTCCATATATCCGGCACCGTTTCTAACAAGGCGGGCGACAAGCAGCCATGTGCACCCGTCTAACGGCTCGCCCTCGAAGCGGATTTGGTAATTCGGCACCCCGACGGTGATTTCTTTGCTGTTATCGGGCACTAGCTCGTCGCGGACGAGCGTGGATGTCCTGACGTACCGTTGCTCGGCAATGGGCGCAACGGAGCCATCCCCGTGGAGTGGCCTGCCCGGGCCGTCGTCGGGAATCACAAAGTAGACGTCCAGTGTTTGCTGGTCTGGCCGGCAGTATCCCGAGAAAGAGCGCGATAGCGGCTTGGAATACGCGCCATCGCCTATTTGGAAGCAGGTCCCGTCCGGGAAGACGCCGGACGCTCTGACAATGGTGAACTGGCCGCCAAGCAGCGCGTCGCGGCCTGTTATAAGCTCGGTAAAGCCGTACTGAAACCCCGCATAGGAGAGCGAATTGACGCGGGCGGCGGTGTAATCGGCCTGAAAACGCTCTGAAATCTGGAAGTGGTGGGGCTCTAAGAACATCCCCTCTTCCCACAAAATTTTGCCGTTATTTGGCATGGCAGACGCTCTCCGAATGAAAATGGTGATGCCGGAACGCCGGAAAAAGGTAGGCAATCCATAGACATCAAAAATAATTTATGCTTTTTGTTGATGTTATAATTTATTTTACGTCTTTGGCATGGATGAATAATATTCAAAGGTGGGGTAGGGGTATTATGGCTCGGAAGTATACGTTCCGTGTTAACGGGTTATCGGCATTCGTGCCGGTGATGGTGTTTGCGCTATTTTTGACCCCGTTTTTGTATGCGTCGACGCCCCCGGCTCAAGGGGGGACGCTCTCGGTCATTACCACCCCCGAACGGGCGGAGGTCTGGATAGACGGCGGCTATGCGGGGCTCACGCCCATCATGGACAAAACGCTCACGGCGGGAACGTACACGTTGCGCTTGGTCGACCCGTCGCGGCAGAAGAGCACATCGGAAACCGTTGTTATAGTAGACGGCGAACGGCTACTGGTTGAGAGGTCTCTTGCCGGTAGTTACGCGAAGCTGCGGGTTGATACCGACCCGCAGGGCGCGGATGTGTCTATCAGCGCCGATATCGGGAAAACGCCTTTAGTAAACGACTACCTCACCCCCGGCCAATATAAGATAGAGATACGCCACCCGAACGCCAAGTACCTGACGATCACAAAAGACGTTTCGTTCGCCGACGGCCAACAGGAAACCATCTCCCACAAGCTGGAGAAGCCCCCTATATTTACCACCAAGCGGTGCATACAGCTGGGATTAGGGGCCGGTGCCGCATTGGCTTGGACATGGGCCGTTGTTGAGCAGTACGAAATGCCGTCACACGAAGGGGATAAGTTAAAAGAGGCCAAAACAAGGAGTATCGCGGCAATAGTAGCCGCCGCGACGCTATCGGTCGGGCTACAAGTCACAATATTCATTTGGTAGTGCGTGTGTATGAGCGGACACGACCTTGAGCAGACATTCGTTGAGCGCTCTCTCGCCGATCTCGCGGCGGCCGCCCCTGCCCGCGACGACGGCGAAAGCAGCGGCCACAGCGCTCTTTCGCCTGCCGCACTTACGTCTGTTGTGCCTCCGTCTGTAGCGCTTCCGTCTGTTGCCCCTCCGCCTGCTGCGCCTCTGTTTGTCGCCCATCCATATCCGCCGCCGCCCAATACCCGCCCTATCGTCGGCCAAACGCGCCTCGGATCCTGCCTAGTCACCGACATCATCGGCGATGGTGGTATGGCGACCGTCTACAGGGTGTGGAACGAACCGCTCGAAGTGTTCAGAGCCGTCAAACTGCTATCGCGGGTGGAGCATAGAGGCCGGTTCGAGACTGAGGCCAAAATCACCGCCAAGCTGAGTCACGAGGGTATAGTGGATATCCACAGTATCGGCGAGTGGAACGGGACGCCGTATATGGAGATGGCGCTTGTGGACGGTCCCACCCTTCAGCGAATTCTCGCCGAGCGCGGCAAGCTGCCGGAAATCGTCTGCGCCGCCATAGCAGCCCTTGTTGCCAAAGCGCTTGCCTACGCCCACTCAGAGACCTATATGCTCGCCGGCCAAGAGTACTGCGGCATCATCCACAGGGATCTCAAACCGGCCAACATCATGATAACGGCGTCCGGCGCGGTCAAGCTCATCGACTTTGGCATCGCCCGCCCCACGCAGGCGAGCCTCCACACCATGGAAGGAAACATTGCGGGTACGATGTACTACCTATCGCCGGAGCAGATGGACGGCGGCGAGGTCGACAACCGGAGCGACATCTACTCCTTAGGCACGATACTTTATGAAATGGCCACCGGCGCGAAGACGTTCCCGCAGGAGTCCATCACCGAGCTCATGAAGCGAAAATCGAGCAACAAATTCAAATCGCCGCATGAGTTTTCGGTAAATACGAACCTTGCAAACATAATACACCGCTGCCTCAGGCGCACCCCTGCCAAACGATATCAACACGCGCAGGAGCTAGCCGACGACCTGCAAAAGTTTTGCGAAACCATGACAAGGCAAGCGCCAACAGCCATCCTAGAAAACTTTTTCAGCGGGGCGGAAGAGGCCATTTATGCGGATTTCGGCCAAGCGAAGACGCAACGGCGATCTCCTCGCAAATGGTTTTTGGACAAATTCAATGCGTCAGGAACGCCGCCTAAACCTCCAAAAGAAAAGTTGCCGGT
>JAIRUL010000120.1 GCA_031254445.1 Chitinispirillales bacterium | reverse complement strand
ACACCGCCGCCTTTGACTTTGACGTTGACTTTGTGTGGCGGCTTTAGCCGCCACACGTTATGAAGCCGTAGGCTTCGTCTGAAAAAGATTTAAAAGATTTTGACTTTAAGACTTTAACGTCAACGTCAACATCAACATCAACATCAACATCAACATCAACATCAACGTCAACGTCAATGTCAACGTCAACCCCGATTAGTCTTCGTCCGACAGCCCATCCACCTGTATAATAGTATACTCCTCCGACTCTAGGCAGTCGTAGATCTCTTCCAGCTCCTCCTCGTCGGACTCGTCCCACGAGTGGTTTTCGCCTTCTAGCCCTTCGTACTCTAAAAAGTCGATTATGGGCTGCAGCTTGTGGCCCTTTACGAGGATGTGCTGGCCGAGGGAGTCTTCCCCCTCCACGAGGTCTTCGGTTTCGACGTCGTCGGGAAAATCGTAGACCGCGGTAACGGTGATGACCATCTTCATTGGGAACTCTCCTTGTTAATTGATTGTTTTTTTATTAATAACGCCATACACAATATAGTATTTTCCAAAGAGCGGTGGGTATTTTTTTTTGCTGGCGGAGGGGCGGAGGGCGGGGCGCGCGGTAAGCGGTTTGCCGCCGCAAGGCGCCGCCGCCCCCTGCCGCCTGCGGTTTCAGGGGGCCTTGCTATGACGCCTAAGCTCTTCGCCTTTGACCTTGACGGCACGCTCTTGGATTCGGAGAAGCGCGTCAGGCCGGCCAACGCCGCCGCGTTGCGGGAGATGCGCGGGGCGGGCGCGGCGGTCGCCCTCGCGTCGGGGCGCATCGGGGCGGGGGTTAGGCGGTACGTCCCCGAGCTTGGGATCGACCCGGCGCTCGTGGTCCTAAACGGCGCGGAGGTCTACGCTAGTTCTCAGCCCGGCGCGCCGCGCATTTACTACGCCCCGTTAGACGCGCCGTACGCCGAGTACCTGACGGATTACGGCAGGGGCAAGCCGTTTGCGCTTAATTTCTACCACGACGACAGGCTTTACGGCGTCAGGACGGATAAGAACGCGGCGTGGATGGATACTTATTACAAGCAGACGGGCGTAGGCTACGCTTTTCTCGACGATTTTTCCGCGCTTAGGGGGGTTAGCCCGTCGAAGATAATATTCATCGGCGGCGAGGCCGACCTTGACGAGCAGGAAGAGTATTTTCATTCGCTTTGGGGCGAGGGCGAGGGCGGCTCCGTGTACGTGTGCCGCACGTGGGGCCACTACTTGGAGTTTATGAACGTCAAGGCGACAAAGGGGATAGGCCTGCGGGTGCTGTGCGACGAATTTGGCATAGGGCTGTCGGAAGCCGCGGCCTACGGCGACGAGGAGAACGACATCCCGATGCTGTCGGCGGCGGGTTTCGGCGCGGCGATGAAGAATTCGCCGGATAGGGTGAGGGCGGCGGCGGCGCGGGTCACGGAGCTGACGAACGACGAGGACTGGGTCGCGCGGGAGTGGGAGCTGGCGAAAAACCGCGGAGCGTAGCGGCGCGGGGATATATATTGATATAGGGCGGTTTTATTGACGCCGCTTATAATTTGTCTAAATGCCGCGGATAGTTGCGCGATAACCGCTTGAGGGCGTATTTGGCATGAATAAAATACTGCAGACGATAATCGAGCAAAAGCGCGTTGAGGTCATGGCGCTTAAAGACAGAAAGGGCGAATTGTCAAACGCTAAGAGGCTCGGCCCCCACCGCCCTTTCGCCGCCGCCTTAGACAAGCGCCCCGAGCTTGCGCTCATCGCGGAGGTCAAGAAAGCGTCGCCGTCCAAGGGTTTAATCAGGGCGGATTTTGACCCCGTGAAGATTGCCGAAGCATACGGCGATAGCGGCGCGTCCGCGGTCTCCGTACTCACCGACGAGAATTTTTTTCAGGGTCACGTAGACTACCTAATATCCATCCGCGAATCCGTGTCGCTTCCGGTGCTGCGCAAGGAGTTTATAATAGACGCCCTGCAAGTGCAGGAGACCGCCATGATAAACGCCGACGCGGTGCTCCTAATAGCCGCCGCGTTAGACGGCAGCCAGCTAAGAGACCTCTGCCAAGCCGCGGAGGAGCTTGGGATCGAGCGGCTGATAGAGATACACAACACGCGCGAGCTCGATATGGTGATGAAGTTAAACCCGACGGTAATCGGCGTCAACAACCGCGACCTAGACACATTCGTGACGGACATATCCGTTACGTTAGAGCTGGTAAAGCACATCCCGCGAGAAATCACGGTGGTCTCGGAGAGCGGAATAAACAGCGGGGCGCAAGCGTCGCAGTTGTTCAATGCTGGAGTGCGAGCATTGCTAGTTGGCGAGTCGCTTATGAGGTCGGACGATACGGGGGCGCTTATTAAGGAGCTTAGGTTGGTGAATGCCTGAGGCCGTAGTCTTTAAAGACGTTGACGTTGACTTTGTGTGGCGGCTTTAGCCGCCACACGTTATGAAGCCGTAGGCTTCGTCTGAAAAAGATTTTAAAAGAATTTGACTTTAAAGTCAAAGTCAACGTCAAAGTCAAAGTCAACCCCAAACGGCGGCGCAACATGAGAATAAAGATTTGCGGCATCACCCGCTACGAAGACGCCCGCGTCGCCGCCAACCTCGGCGTTGACGCGCTGGGGTTTATCTTCGCCAAGGAGAGCCCGCGCTGCATCGCGCCAGCCGACGCGGCGGAGATTATAAAGCGGCTCCCCCCATTTGTCTCCAAGGTGGGCGTCTTCGTGAACGAGGATCCGCAGCGGGCGTTCGACGCGGCCCTCACCGCCGGCGTGGACACCGTGCAGTTCCACGGCGACGAGACGCCGGAGTACTGCGCGCAGTTCCCGATGCCGGTCATCAAGGCTTTCTCCGTGGGCGGCGACTTCGACGTCTCCGCGATGTCGCGCTACAAGGCCGCGGGCTACCTGCTTGACACGTGGGATTCGGAGCGCCGCGGCGGGAGCGGGAGGGTTTTTGACTGGTCAGTCGCGGCCAAGGCCTGCGGCGCCAGCGACGCGGTCATCCTCTCCGGCGGGCTTAACCCGCTGAACCTCCGCGAGGCGATAGACGCCGTTCACCCCTACGCGGTTGACCTGAACAGCGGCGTGGAGATAAGCCCTGGGGTGAAGAACCCGTACAAGGTAAAGGAGGTCGTCTCCATTGCGAGGGGGGGCGGAGGCTGACGTCCCTCTACGTGCATATCCCCTTTTGCGCCGGCAAGTGCCGGTACTGCGATTTTTATTCGCTGCCTATCGGCGGATACCCTGTTATCAATCAACGCGTTAACGCGGGCCGCCGTTCAAGCCGCGACGCTTTGCCGGATGGCGGCCGCGGCGCGGTTATCAATCGGCCGCATGTCAATCAATCCCTTATCGATCAATACATTGACGCGCTTGGGAAAGAGTGGGGTATGTACGAGGGCGGCGGCGCGGCTGTCGATACCGTCTATGTGGGCGGCGGGACGCCGTCCGCGCTTAGCGTTGAACAGTGGGAGAGGCTCGACGACAGGGTGTTTTCGCGGATTGGCAGGGAAAGGGTGGTAGAATGGTCGGTTGAATGCAACCCCGAGTCATTTACCATAGAAAAGGCGCAAGCCTACGCCAAGAGCGGGGCGACGCGGCTGACGTTTGGGGTGCAGTCGCTAAACGCGAGGGAATTATCGATATGCGGCAGGGCTCACGGCGCGGAGACGGCGATAGAGGCGGTATGCGGGGCGGGGGCGTCCGGCTTGTTTCGCTCTATCGGCGTCGACATTATCTACGCGCTGCCGGGCCAAACGGCTAACGCGTTAGACAGCACGCTTTCGCCGCTCCTGTCAATCGAATCGATAAAGCATCTCTCCGCGTATGAGTTGACAATCGCGGAAGGCACGCCGTTTGGCCGCCGCAAAAGCGCGCTCCGGCTGCCGCCGGAGGAGGCGGTCGCGGAGATGTACGGGCTGATTGGAACGCGCTGCGCCGAGCGGGGGATGGCGCGGTACGAAGTCTCGAACTACGCGGCTTACGGCTTCGAGTCGGTTCACAACAAAGCCTACTGGTCGCACAAGCCCTACATCGGCCTCGGCGCGTCGGCGCACTCGTACGCGCACCCGAGGCGTTGGGGCAATGTCGCGGATGTCAACCGGTACATATCGCTTATATCGTTAGGCAAGAGGGCGATAGGTTTTGAAGAGTCGCTTAGCCCGTGGGAGCTGGCGGAGGAGATTATCTTTTTGGGGCTGAGGCACGCGGGCGGCATCGACGAAGACGGTTTCGAGGCGCGTACGGGGATCCGGCTTTGCGCCGATGGGCGCGGGGAGCGGCTTTTGGGGTATGTTGATTCGGGGCTGCTAAAAAGGGCCGGGCGGCGGTGGGTTCCGACGCCCAATGGGATGCTCTTTGCGGATATGATGGCGAGAGGGCTTTTGGGGTGACGGGGTTAATATTGGGCCGGGGCTTTTACAACAAGCAAAGCCCCGGCCCGCCCAATGATAAATCCCTATAGGCGCTTATTTTCTAAAAACGCGCGCCGCCATTGCGAAGTGCAGCCGTAGTTAGTCGTCGTCGTCATGTTCAACGACCGGCAGCCATATGTCTGCGATGCCGGGTTGCCCATTGGAGAGAATCGGGCTGAGCGAAAGCCGCAGGCTGTCGCCGCTGCCTAGAAATTTGTAATCTAATTCGGCCGTAGATTTTACCGAGGTGATTATTTGGTCGTCGTCGTTATCTTGATAGTTTACATCCGCCAAGAATAACCTCGTTCCAATGGTATACCACACCATTACATATGCGCCGCTAACGTAATATTCGCCGCCGCTAACGTCGTTCGCTGCGAATTCAATGCGCTTGGTTGGGTCGCTTTTCAAAGCCCACGCCGGCGCTTTGGTATAAAGAGCCGTATCGGCGTTGTAAACCGTGCCGAGCGCTTTCTTGGTGGAGGCAATGTTGCCTCTTGTAGCGGTTACCGTGTTGCAACTAGTGTCGCTGTCGGATCTATCGCACATCCTAAGTTCGAGCGTGTTGCCGGAAAGCGTGTATTCGACTTGTTGCGGAAGCCCGCTGTTGCCGCGATAGTGCAAATATAGGTACTTCTCGCCCCCGCGGCTCCATGTCCCGACGTTTTCGTTTGTCTCTACCCAAAAAGTCACTAATCTCCAAAACTGGACGGATTGCAGTTCGCCGGAAGACTTGAGGACTACATATGCTTTGTGGCCCTCGTTGTTAGCAGTCTGCCACTCTCCGGCAAGCTCGCCGCCGCCGCCGACCGGATTCCCGCCGGGCGTCGTACACCACAAGGCCATACCAGACACAGCAACCCCAAACGCCCCCCCCCCCCCCCCATCCTTAAAACACTGCGCAGTAACGACATAAACTACCTCCTTCGAGAAAAGTTAGAGTTAAACGCAAAAATATACGTGACATCAAAATATACTTGATATCAAGTATATATTATATATTATATATTATAATTTAGATTATATTAGATCGCCCCGTAATAGCGTTTGTTACAACATTTTTTGTTTTTTTCGAAAAAGTTAGGGTTAAACGCAAAATATGCTTGATATCAAGCATATTTTTATATATTAGGCTGCCGCGTAATAGCGTTTGTTACAACATTTTTTGTTTTTTTTCGGATTTCTGCCGACAATGGCTTAAAGCAATTCTCGTGCCGTATATTAGTATTTGCTGCAACATATTGACGCTTCTTGAATTATGGCGGAAAAGGCTGAAAAAACTATCTTTGGGGGCGCATCCCCTCAGGACGCGGAGTGGGTGGACGCCATTCTCGCTACCCCGGCGTTTCCGTGACGATGGTTTTGCAGCCGACGGCGGCCGCGATTTTTTCCGCATGGCGACAATCATAAGCAATGCCTATGATTGTCGACCCCGATCCGCTCATGCAGGCCGCGGGGCATCCTGCCCGAAGCAGCCCGTCGCGGATCTCCTTTAGGCGCGGGTAGCGTTCGAACACATGGATTTCAAAGTCGTTGTGCATTGATTTTACCGCGCCGTCAAAATCGCCCGCCCTAAGCGCATGCCTCATCGTGTCCGTCAACGCGGTGTTTTTGGCGGCGCGGGCGTAGTCGATAGATTCATAGGCTTCTTTTGTGCTGACGCCGAAACCGGGGACGGCGAGAACCATGTGGAGTTTTAGGTTGGCGTCGATGGGTTCCAAGACGCCGGTCGATTCGCTGTCGAACGCCGTCCCGCCGTCGAAGAAGAAAGGGACGTCCATCCCAAGCGTTCTCCCCAGTTCGCGGAACTTATCCCTCGTCAGCCCCAGCCCCCAGATTTTATCGAGCGCGCGCAGCGCGGCGGCGGCGTTTGCCGACCCGCCGGCCATGCCGCCCATCACGGGGATGCGCTTGTCGATGGATATCTTCAAGAACCCGCGGCGTGCGAATTTTTCCCGAACCAAGTTGCACGCTTTGACGCAGATATTGCTTGCGTCGCAAGGAACGCGCGGGTCGCCGCACTCAATTACGTCATGCCGGCAATCGTCCCCCAAAAGCTCGACGCGCAGCGTATCGGCGAGGGTTATTTGGCGCTTGACGATCCCCAGTTCGTGGTATCCGCGCAGAGGCCCGACGTCGAGTTTCCGTATAATGTCAAGCGCGAGCGTTACGCGGGTGGGGGATTCGACGGTTATAGCGTTTTTCATTGTAGGCGGTGTCCTATAAATCTTTTAAGTTTTTTAAATCTTTTAATCTTTTAAATCTTTTTCAGACGAAGCCTAAAGTCAAAGTCTTAAAATCTTTAAAATCTTTTTCAGACGAAGCCTACGGCTTCATAACGTGTGGCGCAGAGCCGCCACACAAAGTCAAAGTCAACATCAACATCAAAACCATCC
>JAIRUL010000100.1 GCA_031254445.1 Chitinispirillales bacterium | reverse complement strand
TCGGCGGCGTTGGCCTCGCTCTCGAGTATCTCCAACACGGCGACTTTCCTGCCGAGGAGCTCGCTGAGGAAACCCTCGAGGATGCCGAAGTTCGCCTTGTCCCGCAATATGTACTTTATCGCGTAGTCGAACGAGATGATGGCGCGGTCGCCCATAACGTTTTTCTCCTTGCCATAAATATAGTAAAAGCCCGGCCGGCGGCGCGGAGATTTTATTTCTCAATTAATTTCCCCCCTCCCCGCGTTACATTTATTATATTGCTTATTATATTGTTGAATTAGGCAATCGGCGCCACGTCAAAAACAGCAAAAAAGCGATAAATTTTATGCGTATACGTTGTTGGGGATCTCGCGGTTCTTTTCCGGTCAGCGGGGCGGAGTTTGTCCGCTACGGGGGCGACACCAGCTGCGTGGAGGTAGAGTCGGGCAAGGGCGACGTGGTGGTTTTGGACGCGGGGACGGGCATCCGCGCTTTCGGCAGCAGCTTCGCGTCCGCGCACGAGAAAGTGATACACATCGTCTTCACGCACGCGCACTTAGACCATGTCATAGGCTTCCCCTACTTCCAGCCGATATTCGACGAGCGCTCCACGCTCCACATCTACGGCTGCCCCTGCGCGGCGGACTCGCTCGAGACGGCCATACGCAAGCTGATGCGCAACCCCTACTTTCCGGTGGATTTCAGCGCGCTGCCGGCGGAGATAACTTTCCACGAGGTCTCGGCGGATCCGTTCACCGTCGGCTCGCTTACGTTCACGCCGGCGCGCCTCAACCACCCCAACGGCGGCTGCGGCTACCGCATCGAGGAGAAGGGCAAGTCGTTCGTCTTCATGACCGACAACGAGCTCGAGTACGGCAAGGAGGGCTGCGACGCCGAGTACTTCGAGGCCTTCTGCAAGGGCGCCGACCTGCTGATCCACGACGGCGAGTACACAGACGAGGAGTACAAGAGCTACGAGTCGTGGGGCCACTCGAAGTACTCGGACGCGGTAAGGCTGGCCATAGCGGCCAAGGTGAAGCGCCTCGGCCTATACCACATCAACGCCCGCAGGAGCGACGACGAGATGGACGCGATAGTGGAGGACGCAAAAAAGATCGCGGGCAAGGGCGGGACGGGGGTGGAGTGCTTCGGCGTGGGGGCGGGGTTCGAAGTGGTATTGTAGGGGGGGCGGCGCACTGAGCATCGATAAACACATATCCTACATTATATATATGTAGAAAGGGAACCCCATGAACGCATCCACAGTTAAAAGCATCCTCGCGGCGGCCGCGGTGTCCTTGCCCTTAGTTATGGCCGGCTGCGGCGGCGACGGCAAATCCGGCAAGGCTAACGGGCCCGCGTCCGAAAGCGCGGCCGAGGCGCGGGCTTTCAGGGCCGAGGACTTCGCCGGCAAGACCATTGCCGTCCTCAGCGGATCCACTTTCGACGACGTGGCGCGGAACATCATCGGCGCCCAAAAGATAAAGTACTACAACTCGCCCGCCGAGGCCGTCGAGGGCGTAAAGAACGGCGAGGCCGACGCCACAATCGCCGAGGAGCCGGTGGCCAAGGCTTTTGTGGCTGAGAATCCGGACGCGCTCGCGTTGGTCTACCCGCCGGTAGACATAGAAAACTACGCCACGATATTCCCCAAGAAAGACAACGGCAAGCTGCTCGGCGAGTTCAACGCGTTCTTGGCCAAAACCCGCTCCGACGGAACCTACGAAGACATGGTGAGGCGCTGGGTGGACACGCCCGAAACGCCGCCCATGCCCGAGATAGAGCCCGCGCCCGCTAAGGGCAAGCCCACGCTGCCGTTCGCCACCTCCGACAGCGACAAGCCCTTTTCTTTCAAAGCCGCGAGCGGCAAGATCGAGGGCTTCGACGTAGAAATGGCGCTGCGCTTCGCGCGGGAGTACGGATACGGGCTAGATATAAAGATCATGGACTTCACCGACATAATCCCCTCCGTGCAGGCCGGATCGGTGGCCTTTGCGAGCAACCTGATCACGGTGACGGAGGAGAGGAAGACGCTCATAGATTTTTCGGACCCTGTGTACTATAGCGGAACGGTGATGATTGTTAGGAAATAGGGGGTTCGCTATAGCGTCACGCCCCCCGCCTGGGTAGGTTTCTAGGCGATGTATAGGATGGGCGTTTTTGACGTTTTACGATAATGCCATCGTAGGGGCGGGCCTATGTGTCCGCCTTTCCCCCGCATAGGTTTCTAGGTTAAACGATTTTAAAAACTTTGACTTTCGCGCCTTCCCAAATATTATATTGTTATTCTATTTTAATTTTTGCGCCGAATAACATTATCACAGCAACCAAAGCGTTTTACGCTATCACCAACCGGGTCGGCGCCGGAACACATTAACAAGGGCTGCGCCTATGAAGAAACGCTTCTCTGTTCCTATCTTACTCTTGGCGGCCATCCCCATAGCCGCGTTTGCCTCCGGTTCCGGCGGGGAGGGCGACGACATCCTCGGAAAAATGTCCATGCTGGTCCTGCAGCTCGGTATTATCGTCCTAGCGGCGCGCTGCGCCGGGCTTCTCTTCCGGAAGCTGCCGGTGCCGACGGTGCTCATAGAACTAACCATCGGCATAATCATCGGCCCGCACCTTTTGGGGGCCTTTCCGCTGCCCGGGTTCGCCGACGGGCTCTTTCCGCTGCCCGAGAACTCTTCCATCCCCGTCACCCAAGAGCTCTACGGCATCGCCATCATCGCTTCCATCATAATGCTCTTCTCAGCCGGCCTCGAAACCGACCTGGCGCTGCTTCTGCGCTTCTCGTTTGTGGGGCTCGCGGTGGGCAGCGGGGGCGTCATCGCCTCGTTTGCCGCGGGCTCCTTGGTCGCTATGTACTTTTTCCACTGGGAATTTTTGGATCCGCGCGTCCTGTTTTTGGCGGTGATGGGGGTTTCCACCTCGATGGGGATCATCGCGCGCATCCTTTCGGAGAAGCGCAAGATGGACTCGCCGGAGGGGGTGACGGTGCTCGCGAGCGCGGTCGTGGACGACACGCTCGGCATCATCGCGCTGACCGTGGTGACCGGCGTCGTGGCCTCCACCGCGGCGGGGGCGGCCCTAGCCGCTGACGCGGGGCCGTCGGCGAGCGCGGCGTGGGTGGTCGGCAAGGCGGTCTTAGTCTGGCTCGGCTTCACCGCCGCCGGGATACTCTTCGCGTCCCCGCTCGCTAAGGTCATAAAGAAGTTCAAGACCGTGACTTTCATCTCCATCTTCGCCCTCGGCCTAGCGCTCATCCTCGCGGGCATCTTCGAGAAGGCGGGGCTGGCCATGATCATCGGCGCGTACATAATGGGCCTCTGCCTCTCCAAGACCGACCTCGCCGACACCGTGCGCGACGCGCTCGAGGTCATAAACAGCTTCTTCGTGCCCGTCTTCTTCGTGGTCATGGGGATGCTCGTAGACCTAAGCGCCGTCTTGTCCAAAGAGGTGCTCACCTTCGGCGCGCTCTACTCGCTCGCCATGATAGCGGCGAAGGTTTTCGGCTGCGGCGTCCCGACGCTCTTCTTCAACTTCAACCGCACGGGCGCGCTGCGCATCGGGATGAGCATGGTCCCGCGCGGCGAGGTGACGTTCATCATCGCCGGCATCGGGCTCTCGTCGGGCGTGCTCGACGCCTCGCTCTTCGGCGCCGCCATACTCATGGTGCTCGCCTGCGACCTGATCTCGCCGCCGCTCATCGCCCTCGTTTACAGCAGCAAGGGCAAGGGCGTCAAAAAGGACTTCCTGCTCAGGCAGACCGTGGCCACCCCGATAGACGTGGCCTCAAGCGAGCTGACCGGGCTCCTTGAGTCGCGCGTCGTCCAAGCGTTCCGCGCCGAAGGCTTCTTCGTGCACTCCATATCGATAGACGGCCGCAACGTCTACCACCTGCGCAAAGACGAAATCCAGATAG
>JAIRUL010000007.1 GCA_031254445.1 Chitinispirillales bacterium | reverse complement strand
AGCGCGGCGGAGGAGTTCGCTAGGAGGCTGCTTGAACATTTCGGCTATGTGGGCGTCCTCGCGCTGGAGCTGTTCGACGCGGATAGCACTCTCCTAGCCAACGAGATCGCGCCGCGCGTCCACAACACAGGGCACTGGACAATCGAGGGCGCGCAGACGAGCCAGTTCGAAAACCACGTCCGCGCGGTCGCCGGGCTGCCTCTAGGCGGCGCGAAGGCTGTGTGTTTCAACGCGATGGTTAATTTTATAGGCGCGATGCCAAACGCGGCGGCGGTAATGGGGGTTAAGGGCGCGCACTTTCACGACTACGGGAAAGCGCCGAAACCAGGAAGGAAGCTTGGGCACGCCACGGTTTGCAGCAATGTTAGGGATGATGCAATGTCGGGGCTTGACAAACTTTTGGCGTTAGTTGACGGGCAGGGACGCTGATGGCCGCGCCCGTTCCTTCGCAGTTAGATTTTCTCTCCAATCTTCGCAAAATCCCCAAGCTCGGGCCGAAACGGGTCGCCGCGCTTGAATCGGCGGGGATAAAGACCATCGGGGAACTGCTGTCTTACTATCCTGTTAAGTATATTGATAGGTCAAAACGCGTCGAAATCAAGGACGCAGGGCTATTTGGGGACTGCGCGGTGACGGTTTTGGGCGTTGTCGAGAAAGCGCGCGCCGAGTACTTTGGCAAGGCAAAAATCCGCGCCGCCGTGAGGGACGGGAGCGGCGGGGAGCTCGAAGCGATTTGGTACATCCGCAACATGAAGATAGAGGCGGGCGAGACGCTCGTGCTTACCGGAAAGGTCATTGATAACCGCGGAAAGCTGCTTATGATCCACCCCGTTTTCGAAAAAATCACCGAAAAGAGCGAGGTCAGGCCCATATTGGCAGTCTACTCCGTCAAGGAGCCTATGCGCGAGGCGGGGATCAACCAAAAACTTCTACGCGGCTCGATAGAGTGGGCGCTCAAAAACGTCGGGAACTACAAGCGCGTGCTGCCCGACTCCATCGAGAAAAAGCAAAATTTCCCGCCGCTTGCCGAGTGTTTGCGCGAGGTGCATATCCCAAGCGATTTATCAACGCTTGACAAATACAAGGCGAGGCTGAAATACGAGGAGCTGTACAGGCTCGCGCTGAACCTGCGCTGGAACAAGAAGAAGTTCGCGTTGCCGGGCTACCCTATGGCCGCCGGCGATTTGGACGCGAAGCTGCGGAGCGCGCTGCCGTTTGCGCTCACCGAGTCGCAGGAGGCGGCGATAAAGATTTTGTATGCCGACGCGGCGCGCCCCGAGAGGATGCACAGGCTTTTGCAAGGCGACGTGGGTTCAGGGAAGACCGTGACCGCGCTCTTCGCAGCGCTTCCGGCGCTAAACAGCGGGCGGCAAGCGGCGTGGATGGCGCCTACGGAGGTCTTAGCCAAGCAGACGAAAGCGACGGTCGAAAAGTACCTTGGCACATTGGGGATACGGGTTGAATATATCGGCGCGGGCGACACCCCCGAAAAGAGGGCGGCGCTGAGGGATCTGGCGCTTGGGGAGCTGCAATTCGCCATAGGCACGCACGCGCTCTTCATGCCGTCGGTAAAATTCAGAAATTTGGGGATGGTGATAATAGACGAGCAGCACAAGTTCGGCGCGGCGCAACGGTTAAAATTGCAGGAGAAGGGGCCTGCGAGCGATTTTCTGTTGATGTCGGCTACGCCGATTCCGCAGACCTTGGCGAAAACATTGTACGGCGATCTGGGCATCGTGGAAATCGCGTCGAGGCCTATCCGGGCGCCGGTATCGACGCACATCGTGCCGCACGGCAAGC
Source organism: Chitinispirillales bacterium (assembly GCA_031254445.1). Classification (GTDB taxonomy): domain Bacteria; phylum Fibrobacterota; class Chitinivibrionia; order Chitinivibrionales; family Chitinispirillaceae; genus GUT77. The sequence goes on along the minus strand of JAIRUL010000007.1, from coordinate 726 downwards.
GCGCCGGCATGGAGAAGTTTATCCTCGAGCAGATAACAGCCGGCGCGCGGGCGTTTTACGTCGTGCCGAGGATTGACGAGCAGGGGGGCGATTTGGGCGGCGGGGATGACGACGGTTCCGATAGGCCAACCCATAAGCCCGCAGGCAAACCGTCAACAGCGAAACCATCCGCCGATGACATAGATTATTCATCATCAATAAAAACGGTGGAATCCGTCGCCGAGAGGCTAAAAAAAGGCCCGCTTGCACTAGTCCCCATCCACACCCTGCACGGCCGGATGCCGCCCGGAGAGCGCGACGCGGCGATAGAGGCATTTAAGGGCGGCGCGCCCGGCGTCCTCGTATCGACCTCCATCGTCGAGGTCGGGGTGGATGTCGGCGACGCCGCGGTGATGGCGGTCGAGAACCCCGAATGCTTCGGGCTCGCGCAGCTGCACCAGATCAGGGGGCGGGTCGGCAGGGGCGGCAGGCCTTCTTACTGCTTCCTTTTGCCCGGGGCGAACGCCTCCCAAAATGAGAAAACCGCTGAGAGGCTCAAATTCTTGTGCGGGTGCGCCGACGGCTTCGAAATCGCCGAGCAGGACTTGCGCAGCCGCGGGCCCGGCGAGGCGGCGGGGTACAGGCAGTCGGGCTGGGATAACCTTGCGGCCGCCGACATCCTCTCCGACGCGGGGACGTTTAGGGCGATTCTAAGCGAAATAGACCTCCTTTTTGCCAAAGAACCCG
>JAIRUL010000131.1 GCA_031254445.1 Chitinispirillales bacterium | reverse complement strand
TGGTTTCGGGGCGTATCCGCGGAGCCGCCCCGAGTACATCCCGTATGCCGTCCTCGGCGGCTCCGGCGGTTCGAGTTTGGCCGCGCGCGGGCTTTTTACGCTACTCAATATTGTTAGCGGGCAGTTCAACCGCGCGCAGGTTTTCGAGCTTCTCAGAAACCCTATCGTTATGGCGAGCAAGAAGATAACGCCCGGCGGCGTGGAGAGGTGGGAGAGGTGGGCGGAGGAATACGGGATGTTTAGGGGGTACAACGCAAAGCAGCGCGAGGGCATGGGCGATATGGGCGACGCGGTCACCGACGAGCATACTTTTGAGCGCGGCATGAAGCGCGTTTTTGAGAGCGCGGAGATGAGCGATGAGTGGGCAGTGCGGAGCGCGGAAAAGTTTTCGTCGCTTTTAGAAGAGCTTAACGGGCTGTCGGCGGTTTTTACGAAAAGCGGGGCTGTAGTTGACATACGCGAATCAGTCGAAGCGATCCGCTGCGCCGTGTGGTCGTGGTTTTCGGTCATCCCCCCCGGTTGTTCTACCGATAAGGGGGCGGAGGGGCGCGTTCGCGGCGAGGCGCTTAACGGGTTGGAGCAGATAGAGTTTCAGCGCGAATGCGCCGGCAGGGTATTTATTGACAAAAGCGAGTTTATGGCTCTTGTGCGCGGCTGCGTCCCAGACGAACTTGACGTTAGGCCGTCGGCGTGGTGCGGGGTGACCTTTGCGCCGCTGCGGGCGTCTATGGCGCTCCCCCACCGCGCGGTCTTCGCCCTCGGCCTCGGCGCGGCGGAGTTCCCGGGGACAAACGAGGCGGGCGGCTGGAACCTCCTCTCGCATAAGAGGATCGTGGGCGACTCGGACAGGGTGCGCGACAACCGCTTCGCCTTCCTCGAGCTGATCCACGCGGCGAAAGAGCGCCTAATACTCTCCTTTGGCGCGCGCGATATGCAGAAGGACGAGGCGCTGCAGCCGTCGAGCGTTATATTGGAATTAGAGGAGTACCTGATTGGGCAGGGGCTCGTTGACGAAGCCGGGCACACGCGCAAATGCGCCGTGCGGCGGGAGGTTCCGTGGGTTATGCACGAGTCGTTAGGCAACGGCGTGCGCGGGCATGGGACTTGGGATAAGGCGCAGAGGGAAATTGCCGAACTTAGCGTGAAACCGAGAGTGAAACACCGGCACGAACTAACAGCTGGAAAATCAAGTACGGCCAGCATGATTGACGCGCCAACCGTTACAGATGTATCGACAGGCGCAAATCTGTCAACAAACATTAACGAAACAACAACGCTTAATGATTCCTCAAATACATCATCGCTCCCCCGCTATGCGCCACGAGCGGCCACTCTTTGGGATTTGAAGCAGTTTTTGGCTAATCCTATTGAATACCACCTCCGTCAAACGCTTGGGATTATTAATGACGACGACATCGGCGACATGGCGGCCACAACCGAACCATTGGAATCAGGGCATATATTATACGCGCTTAGAAAGCAAGTGTGGCTCTCTCTTTTGAATATTATCTTCTCGGATAACGCCGACGTTGACATCAAAGAGGAAGCAGCCAACTGCGCAAATAAGATATATGACGGCCACATCGGTTCCGGGCAAGCGCCGGAGGGGCATATTTGCCGGATGGAGCGGGCGGAATTAGTCAAGTGGGCAAAAGGCTGCGCGGACGCGGCGCCGAATCTGCTAGCTGATTTTCCCGACCATAAGCTCGTAGAGAAAAAAGAGTTTGCCATTAACTGCGGAGATTTTACCGTCAACGTATGCCATAGGCTAGCGATTATACCTAACGATATGGAAAATGGGCATCGCAACATAGGCGTAGCCGCGTTTGACAACAACGGGAATGCGGGCGACAACCTCGGCCTTTGGCTCGACGGGGCGACGGCGTGGGTAGGCGAGGCGCAAAAGGGCGGCGTTCATCCGGTATGCCTTGTCGCATTGAACCACGGCGTCCCCAAGGCCAAAAGCGCTAAAACGGCATTGGTGTCGCCGATGAAAACGCGCGCCGATAAATTACCCGACATCGAAAAATGGCTGGCCGGCGTCCTATCGCAAATGCTAATCGAAAAACGCTGCGAGCACTTGCCGTTCAAAGCCGTAGCCGACATCTTAAAGCCCGATAAAAAAGGCGGCGAGAGCTACGGGGAGCGTATGCAAAAATTGACGTCAAGGTCATTAAAGGAGTATTTGGCGAAAAAAGGTTATAATTCATACACCGGCGCGTTCAAGCTGACCGACGCTTTGCCGCCGGAGATGAGCGACGAAGATTTGCGCCAACTGGCCGATGCGAGATACGGGCCGATGCTGGGGATGTGGATCCATGAGTGACGCTAACGGCATCAACCCTATTAACGGAACCGGCGGCATTAGCGGTATCAATAATACTAACGCCGTGCCGCCAACCAACCCGCGCGCGATATCCTCCGCAAGCGAAATCAACTTGCGCAAACACGGCGTCATCGAGGCCCACGCCGGCACGGGAAAGACTTACACCATCGTCAACCTACTCTTGCGCATGCTCGAACAGCCGCTTGACGGCTGCGGCAAAGGCGGCAGGTACATACACCTGCGCAACATCCTCCTCGTAACGTATACGGAGAAGGCGGCTGGCGAACTGAAAAAGCGCATACGCGAGGGCATAACACCAAAAATCGCCGAGCTTCGCGCCGGACGCAAGAACCCGCACCTATCCGCCCACTTAGAGGACTGCCTAAACAACATGCACGAGGCGTTCATCGGCACAATCCACTCCGTCTGCCTGCGGCTCCTGCGGACGTGGCCTTTCGAGACGGGCGTGCACTTCGCCACAAAGGAGGTGCGCAGCGACGCGGAGGGCGCGGACGCGATGCTGCGCGAGTCGATGCGGACGGACTGGCAGGGCGGGGACGGCTCTATGGCGCGGGGGCTTGCGGCGATGGAGGGCTGCGGGCTTAAGCTCGAAGAGAAGCATCTGCGGCTGATAACGATGGCCGCGCTCGAAATGATAAGCTGCGGGGGCGCTAAATTAGACCTTACGCCGGCCGGCTCCATGACGCTTGACGCGGCGATTGGCAAAGTAGAACACGCGGCGGACGCGGAATTGGATGTTTTACAGCGAAGGCTACTCTATGCGTTCATCTACCGCGCCGCGGAGATACTTGCCGAAAAATACGGCGCTTACAAGGCGGAGAACGGGCTTGTGTCTTACGACGATATGCTGAGGCTCATGCGGGACGCCGTCTGCGTAAACGGCGGCGAGATGCTTATGCGGTTACGCCAGCGTTTGCGCTATGGGATAATAGACGAATTTCAGGACACAAGCCCGTGCCAGTGGGATATTTTTAAGAAGATATTTTTGGATATAGGCGGCGCGGTTGATTCGTCGCCACATCATACAAAAATTGACACGCCAATACATAACGCGCCGGCAACAAGCGCAAAAATTTACATAGTAGGCGATCCGAAACAATCCATTTACTCTTTCCAAAGCGCGGATATCAACTCCTACATAGCCGCGAAAGACGCAATCGCAAAACTTGGCGGCGATGTTTATTGCTTGGTGGATAATTATAGGTCGCTTCCGGAGATGATAAGCGGCTACAACGCCATCCTCAGCCCGAAAAACAAGGGCGGAGACTGGTTCCTCTTCGGCGGCGACAGCGGCGGAATCTCTTACCCCTCCGGCGGCTCCGGCGGAGAGCTCGCCCGCCCGCCAAAGCGCGAACCGGCGCCGCGCTCGGCTTTGCGCAAGGCCGTTCAGGTCGTCAGGGTCACAGACAATAGCGAGCCGGTAAATAGGGTTATCATGGCCGAAGCCGCCTGCGCAGCGATAAAAAAATTGCGGGGCGCGACGCTATCGATACCCAATGGCTTGCGCTGGGAAGACCTAACGCTCGACTACCGCGACTTCGCCGTCATAGTCGAGACCAACGATATGGCAAACCCGTTTATAGACGAGTTCAGGAAGCGCGGAATCCCGTGCGTCAAGTACAAGCTAAGGGGCGTGTTTAATTCGGACATTGCGCGCGACCTCATAGCAACGCTGACCGCAGTCCACAATAGGCGCTCGAGCCGCGGCCATAGGCACGCCGCCGCCGCGCTGCTCACCCATTTTTTCAATAGGCAAGCGGAATCAATCTCGATACCGAATGATTTGGAGCCTTGCCGAACACGCTATTGCAAAGGCGACGGCCTCTGCGTCGCCCACGCCTTAGACGCTTGGGGAATGTTCGCGGATAACCAGATGTGGGCGCAGCTCTTCAGGAGCATCCTCGAGAAGACCGGGGTGCGGCAGAGGTTGATACGGTTGATTGACGGAGAGAGAAAATTAGCCGACCTGCGGCAGGTTACCGACTACTGCGTTGAGTACTTGTACCGGCAAAACGCCGGCCTTGAGCAGCTTATAGAGCATTTGGAACGCCTATACACATGCGAAGAGGAGGCGGACGACGATAAAAATATACATACGCTATCAACGGAGAAGTCAAGCGTAAAGATACTGACTATGCACGCCGCGAAAGGATTAGAGTTTCCTATAGTCTTCCTCATGAACCGCGGCGGCCCAAGGGCGCCGAAAGGGCCTAGCGTCCTGCGGTGGTCCGGCGCCGGCAAAGAACGGCGCTTCGCCCCGTACCTCAGCGTAAACGACCTGCGGGACGGAAAAAACGACCTGCCGCCGCTTGAATTTTATAACATAGGGCAAATGCGCGAACATAGGCGGCTCTTGTATGTGGCAATGACTAGGCCGCAGGCAATGCTCTTCGCGCCGATGCGGGAGAATGAATCGGGCGGGGCGTCGACAGCAGACGGCCTATCGCCGCGCCTAAGCGAACTTTTGGCGCATGGAGACCCGAATGTAGAGATTTTTGACAGCGGCGCGCGGGATAACGGCGGCTTTCGCGCCGACGGCGTTGACGCCAACGAACCCCAATCGCCGCAACTTGACAATATCCCTACCCTAACGCTTAGAAACCTTATCAGCCGTGAGACTAGCTACACGCAGTTGAGCAATCGGCTGAAATTGCTTGGAGAGGACGGAGACGGCAGGGGCGATACAATCATCCCGGATGATAGCCATCATACCATATTGTTAAATGACGACAGCGACGACGTAATTTTGGACGACGAGCATCACGAGGAGGATGTTGACATAAGCGTGGACGACGCCCGTATCAACACCGGTAACGCCAATACCAACAACGTAGATATCGAAGATTTTCGATCCTTAAGTATCAATGCCGAAAATGCCCGTATCAACGCCGACCCCCTCCCCGGCGGCAGGCATACCGGCGACGCGCTGCACGGGGCAATGGAGGAGATACTCCGCGCGGACGACATCAACTCCATCGTCAATAACGACTGTACGCTTGACAGCATAGTTGTCAAGCGCCTAAAACGCAACGGCGTCTTAGATCGATTGCCGGCAGCCGATCAGCCCAAAGCGGTAAACCAAGCGTCGTCCTGCATAAAGCGCGCCCTGACCGCCCCCTACCCCGCAGCAAACGGCGGCAGCATCGCCCTCTCCGCCCTCCCGAATGCCGCCCGCATCCCCGAAATGGAGTTCCTGCTGTCGTGCAATCCCGGCGCCGGCACGGAACCCGCATCAACAGCGTCGCCCATATCAACCCCGCCCCGCCCCGCCCGCGCCCCATACCGCGTCCGAGGCTTCATAGACTTAGTCTTCCGCGTCCCGAACGAGGCCTACCCCGCCCACCCATACCGCTATTATTTCGTCGACTGGAAGAGCGACGCCCTAAAAAACTACGGCCCCGAAGCCATCAAGCGGCACTGCGCCGCCCAGCGCTACGGCCTGCAATCGCAAATCTACGCCCACGCCCTCGACCGCTGCCTGCGCGGGGTTTTGGGCGGGCGCTACAGCCGCGAGGAAAATCTGGGCGGCTCGCTCTACGTCTTCCTGCGGGGCGAAAACGCCTTTTTTGCCGAAAATTTAAAAAATTGCACTTTTGGCGAGGCGGATATGTATATTACTTATGATATGTGTTTTCCATAGTATATGCCATTTTTTCAAAAAGGACATGTCGAACATGAAGTACGGCGATTTTGTCGACGAAGCGCGGGAATATGTCATAACGAACCCCAAGACCCCCGCGAAGTGGATCAACTATATAGGCAACCTGACTTTCGGCGGGTTTGTGGACCACACAGGCGGCGCGCTTGTTTGCAAAGGCGACCCGTCGCTCAACCGGATTACCAAGTACATCCAGCAAATGCCCTCCTCCGACTTCAAGGGCGAGACTCTATATATCCGAATAAAGAAAGATGGCGGCTACAAGGTTTTTTCGCCGTTTTTCGTGCCGACGCTCGACGACTACGACTCCTACGAGTGCCGCGTGGGGCTTGGCTACAACAAGATAGTTTCGGAGTTTTACGGCGTAAAAACCGAGTGCACGGTTTTCATCCCGCAGGACGCGCAGGTAGAAATCCGCGACATCGCCGTGACCAACGCCTCGGGCGGGCCGCTCGAAATCGACGTTATTCCGGTGCTTGAGTACACGCACCCCGACGCGGTGAAGCAGTTCACAAACGCCGACTGGGTTCCGCAAACCATGCAGTCGCGCTGCTTCGCGAACAGCGAGGGGGTGCGGACGCTCGTCCAGTACCCGTTCATGTTTCGGGACATCAAGGTCAACTACTTTACCTCTAACGCGCCGTCGTCGTCGTTTGAGACCGACCGCCGTGTGTTTTTGGGCGACAACGAGTACGGCACGTGGGCCGCGCCGCAGGCGCTTGCAAACGAAGAGCTCGGCAACAACGAGATCCACAGGGGCGACAACATAGCCGCGCTCATGCACCGCCTGGGGGCGCTAAAACCCGGCGAAAGCAGGCGGATTATCACCCAGCTTGGGCAAAAAGACAGCTTGGCGGTCGCGCAACCCGAGATAGAGCGGTTCCGCAACCCCGGCGAAGTGGACAAAGCGTTCAATTCGCTGAAATCTTTTTGGAAAGATTATTTGGAGGCCCTGCAGGCGGAGACGCCCGACCCGGCTTTCAACAGCATGATGAACGTGCACAACCCGCGCCAATGCTTCACCACCTACTACTGGTCGCGCTACCTCTCCTATTACCAGCTCGGCATGGGGACGCGCGGCCTCGGCTTCCGCGACAGTTCGCAGGACGTGATGGGCGTTGTGGCGCACATGCCGGAGAAAGCGAAAGAGCTGATCGTCAAGCTGCTCTCCGTGCAGAACACGAACGGCTCGGCGATGCACCAGTTCAACCCCATGAGCATGGAGGCGACGAACGGCGACGCCCACGAGATACCCGACCGCCCGCAGTACTACGGCGACGACCACTTGTGGATAGTGCTGGCGGTGAGCGCGTACATAAAAGAGACGGGCGACAGCTCTTTTTTGAACGAAAAGGTCTCGTTTTACGAAAAGGACAAGTGGGGCGCGCCCATGGAGGCGGGGCCGGTTTACGACCACCTCGCGCGCGCGCTGCGCTTCCCCAAGAACAATATGGGCGACCACGGGCTGCCGCTTCTCGGCTTCGCCGACTGGAACGACTGCGTAAACCTGCCGACCGGCGCGGAGTCGGTGTTCAACGCCTGCCTCTACAGCCGCGCGCTGCTTGAAATGATTGACATTGAGGAATTCTTGGGGCAAAAAAACAACGCCGACGCTTACCGCGCCGACCATGCGGCTATGAAGAAGAACCTCAACGAGCAGGCTTGGGACGGCGAGTGGTACAAGCGGTACTTCGACGCCGACGGCACGCCGCTCGGATCGAGCCAGAACAGCCACGGGCAGATATACCTCAACGCCCAGTCGTGGCCCGTATTCTCCGGCATCGCCACGGAGGAGCGCGGCAGGCAGGCGCTTAACTCGGCGCGCAAAATGCTCAACACGCCTAAGGGGCTCAAGCTCTCTACGCCCGGCTTCAACGGCTACGACCCGACCAAGGGCGGCATAACCACCTACCCGCCCGGGGCGAAAGAGAACGGCGGCATCTTCCTCCACACCAACCCGTGGATGATGATAGCCGAGGCCATAATGGGCAACGGCGACCGCGCCTACGAGTACTACAACCAGATAAACCCGGCGGCGAAGAACGACATTATCGACGAGTACGAGTGCGAACCCTACGTCTACCCGCAGAACATCTTGGGCGACGAGCACCCGCTCTTCGGGCTCGCGCGCAACAGCTGGCTATCGGGGACGTCGTCGTGGACGTATCAGGCGGCGAGCCGCTACATCCTCGGGCTGCGCCCGCAGATGGACGGGCTCCTCGTCGACCCCTGCATACCGGCCAAGTGGAAAGGGTTCTCGGTTGAGCGCAGCTTCCGCGGGTGCCGCTACGCGATAGACGTGGAAAACCCAAACGGCGTATGCAAGGGCGTGAAATCGGTCTCCGTAGACGGGAAGGCGCGGGACAACCCCGTCGTCCCCATCTTCACGGACGGCAAGAGGCACGAAGTAAAAGTGGTTATGGGCTAATAGGCTAACGATGAAGAATATCTGTCTGCTGCTTGAGGGCGTTGCCGGGCTTTACTACTCCACGCTGTGGCCGGGCGTTGTGGATTGCGCCAAGGAGAACGGCTGCAACGTGGTGTGCTTCGCCGGCGGGGCATTGCGTTTGTCGCCGCAAAACCCCTACGAGGTTCAGCGCAACGTCATCTACAACCACATCGACGCCTCGATGTTCGACGGCATAATAATCTCCGGCACGCTCAACAATTTTATCTCCGAAATCGAGTTCGCGAAGTTCATGGAACGCTTCAGCGGGCTGCCCACTGTCTCGCTCGCGCCGGCGCTTGAGAACATCCCGTCCGTGGTCGTAGACAACGCCTCGGGGATGAAGAGCCTGATTTCGCACCTAGCGCAGGCTCACGATTGCAGCAAGTTTGCGTTTATCGGCGGGCCCAAGGGCAACTTGGACGCAGACCAAAGGCTCGACCTCTTCAGAAGATACCTAAAAGAGCACGGGCTTGAGTGCGCCGAGGAGCGCATCGTCGCCGGAGACTTCTCGCGCAGCGGCGGCTACAAGGCCGCGCTTGAACTGCTAAAGCGCGGCGTGGAGTTCGACGCGCTGGTTGCCGCCAACGACGAAACCGCGCTAGGCGCGATAGAAATACTCTTAGACAGCGATACGCGCGTACCGGAGGACGTGTCGGTCACCGGCTTCGACGACATAGAGGAGAGCGAGCTGACCACGCCGCCGCTCACCACCGTGCGGCAGCCGCTGTACGAAATCGGACGCACGGCGGTAGAGCTGCTCCTCGCTAAAATAGAGGGCAAAGATGTCCCGCGGCGCACCGTCTTGCAAGCGCCCCTAGCGATACGCCAATCGTGCGGCTGCTTCATAAACCCCAAACACACGCTTGACAGGCGCACATTTTCCATTATACAGCGCCTCTCGGACAACACCGAGCGCCTCAAAGAGCAGCTAATGGAGGACATCTACTCTTTCGTGGCAATGGAGATGGGCACGGCAATAGAAGACGAGGACATTAAGGAGCTCGCCCACTCCTTCTTCGACGAGGTGGACGGGTCGCGCGTGGGCGTCTTCCTTCCGGCCCTCAACCGCATAGTGCGCGCGGCGACTCTCGCGGCAAGCGAAGGCGACGACCTGCTGCAGTGGCAAAAAATCTTAGTCACCATACGCAAGTACACGCAGGGCATGAACGGCGCCAAAGCCGAAGCCGCCGACAACCTGCTCCACGACAGCTACAACCTCTTCAGCGAAACCGCGGCAAGGCAGCAGGCGCACAAACGCCTGCAGGCGGAACAGAAAGCCGCCCTAATGCGGTCGGTCGGGCACTCCATAGCAAATTCTTTCGATATTCCGGCGCTCATGCAGGCCGTTATAAGAATGTTCCCGCGCTTAGAGATTAACGACTTCTACCTCTCGCTCTACGACAAGTCGACCAAGGGCTTCCTAAACTCCAAGCCGGTATTCGCTTTGCAGCACGGGAAAAAGGAGAACCTGCCGCCGGATGTGTTCTTTCCTACGAAAGACCTAATCCCGGGCGGGGTTAAGGAATCAGAGAAACCGTTCCACATAATAGTGCAGCCGCTGCACTTTAGGAGCGAGCAGCTCGGCATGGCCGTCTTCAAAGACGGGCCGCTCACCGGATACATCTACGACATCCTCGGCGAACACCTGAGCGGGGCGCTGCAGGGCGCGCTCCTCATGAAAAAGATTCAGGAACAGGCCGCCACCCTAGAAGAGGCGAACAAGGAGTTAGAGAAACTCCGGCAGCAGGAGCACATGCGCCTAGAGGCGATCCAGCGCGAGCTGCAAATAGGCCGGACGATACAGGAGAGCTTCCTCCCCGAGTCCATGCCGCAGATGCCCGGCTGGGAGTCCCGCGCCCTCTTCATGCCCGCGCGCGAGGTCTCCGGCGACTTCTACGACGCCTTCGCCCTAGAAGACGGCAGGGTCGCGTTCGTCATCGCCGACGTCTCCGGCAAAGACGTCGGGGCCGCGCTCTTCATGTCGCTGATCAGAAGCCTCATCCGCGCTTTCGCCGAGAGCTCCCTAGAGGGCGCGGCCAACCCGCTCAACGCGGTCGAACTCACAAACCGCTACATCGTCCACCACCACCACACCTCCAAAGGCCGCTTCATGTACGCCACTATGTTCTTCGCCATCGTCGATCCCAAAAGCGGCGAGGTAACATACATAAACGCCGGCCACAACCCCCCCGCGCTCCTCCACCCCGAAGGAAAAATCACCCGATGGCTCCCGCCCACTGGCCCCGCCGTAGGCGTAGGCATAAAGGAAGATCTGAAATACAAACAGGAAACGCTAACGCTAAAGCCCGGCGAAATGATACTAATGTACACAGACGGCGTAATAGAGGCGAAAAACGACAAAGGGGAATTCCTAGAACAAAAACGCTTCGCAAGCCTGATAGAAAAACCGTACAGCTCCTCCGACGACGTAATCGACAGGGTAAAAGAAGCCCTAAAAGAACACTGCGCCGGGGCAGACCCGTACGACGACGTTACGATGGTGGGGATATTCAGGCAGAGGGGTTGATTGATTGTATGCTTGCATTGCGGACAACAGCCATTGAGCGTTGAAAAGGATGGATTAATATATACGTATCAACGGTATTGTATGGGCGACCCTTGCGGTCGCCCATACGGTGTTGTTTGAAATCCATCCTGCATCCTACAAATCCTACCCAAACCCCTACCACCGATACTCCGGCCTAGGCTCATAACTCGTATGCAACAGCTCATGCGATTTGTGCGACATCGGCTTTTCCAAGAACTCCTTGTACAGCTTTGCGATCTGCGGGTTTTGGTGCGAGCAGCGCACTTTGGACTTTTCGTCGTCTTTGTACAAACCGTCTGCGCGCAGTTTGCGGACTTTGTCGTCGGCGCCGTAGGGCTGGCCTCCGCCGCCTACGCAGCCGCCTCGGCACGCCATCACCTCCACGAAGTGGTACGGCGTCTCCTT
>JAIRUL010000279.1 GCA_031254445.1 Chitinispirillales bacterium | reverse complement strand
AGCGTGTTAAGGTGTCTGTCGTTGTTCTAGTGAAATAATTGAAAGCCTATAAAGTCAAAGTCTTTTTAAAATCTTTTTCAGACGAAGCCTATAAAAGTCAAATTCTTTTTAAAATCTTTTTCAGACGAAGCCTACGGCTTCATAACGTGTGGCGGCTAAAGCCGCCACACAAAGTCAACGTCAAAGCCAAAGGCGGCGGTGTGGATGGTTTTGATGTTGATGTTGACTTTGACTTTGTGTGGCGGCTCTGCGCCACACGTTATGAAGCCGTAGGCTTCGTCTGAAAAAGATTTAAAAGAATTTTAGGCTTCGGCTTCGTCTGAAAAAAGATTTTTAAAAGAATTTGACTTTAAGATTCCTACCAAAAAACTTGACTCCTTGCCGCGCCGCGATGTACATTGTATTATTACAATAATACGTAATGATTAGCGTAGGACGGCAACATTGAGATAGTGCTAGTGGCAAGCGTACGCGCGCGCGGGCTTTTTTGGATGCTCTATTGGCTGATTTTGGCAACGGACGAAATTCACACATATAGGGAAAATGCTATGAAAAACGCGGAAAAAACGGTTAATCCATGCCTAAACAGTAGTATATGCCGCAACAAGGGGGGGGGGGGGTGCGGGGTCTGGCTGCGTTTCGGCTCCGCGCGGGGCGCAGCTGTAGCCTCCCGATCGCTCGGATCCTCGCGCTTTTGGCGCTCTCCGCCTGCGCGGCTTTTGCCCAAGACCCGCCCGCGCCCGAACTAGCGCCCGCGCCGGAACCCGTACTTGCGCCGGAACCGCCTCCCGCCGACCCCGCGCCCAAGCCTGAGATTGTCACGGAGGAAATCCGGACGCTCCTCGCGGTCGTGAACTTCGAGGATGGCAGCGCGGCGCCCACGCCGTTCTCCGCCGCCGCGCTCGACAGCGTGGCGGCGCTTATAAGGCGCGGCAAAAACCGCCGCTACGAGGTGCACGGGTTCTCCTGCCCCGACGCCGGCGGGCAGAGCCGCACGATGCGCTCCTCCGCCGAGCGCGTCGAGGCGATGGTGAACTACCTCTCCGCAAACGGCGTCCCCGCCTCCGGCATCAGCACGATAATCCGCGGCTCCGAGAGAGCCGAGGCCAAAAACGCGGCTGCTGAAAGCTGCACGCGCGTGGAGATAGTGTCGATAAAGACGCTGCAGCGCGAAGTCATCCCAGAGCCAAAGCCGGAACCTATAACGATGGCGGAATTTAGACCCGAACCCAAACCCGAACCTGAACCCGAACCCAAGCTAACGCCCACGCCCGCCGACGAGCAAGGCCGCCCGACAATCGCCGTCTACATGGCAGGCGAGGAGCCCGCAGCCGTCAAAGGCGCGCACTATATATTGGGCGGGGAGCTCGCGAGGACGATAAGCGAGAGCGACAAATACCTAGCCGTAGACCGCACGGAAGACATCCTAAATCAAATAGCCAAAGAACACATCTACCAGCGCGGCGGCGCGGTGGACGACGAACAGATAAAGGCCCTAGGCCAACAACTCGGCGCGCAGTACCTCTGCATATCCAACATAAAAGACGTAGGCAAACGCTCCTACTACCTAGACGTGCGTTTAGTTGATGTCGTAACAGCAGAAATCAAGCGCACCGTAACAGCCAACAGCAACCTAAAAGACGCCAACGAAAAGACAAGGGTCGCGAGGGACATAGCCTACGAACTGATAGAGACGGACAAGGCAAGGGCGGCGCGGAAAAGGAAGAAAGCGATATTTTTATCGACAGCGATTGGGCTTGACGTGCTTGGGGCGGGGGCGGTTGCGTATGGGTATTTTGAGAACAGCAACGTGGTAAACGAAATTAAAAAAGAGCGCGGCGGCGCGGAAGCGGACAGGGCGGCAACGAGGCGCAATGCGGCGTATATTGTCGGCGGGGCGCTCTTGGTGTCGGGGGTATCGATACATATTGTTTTTTGACGTTGATGTTGACGTTGACTTTGTGTGGCGGCTCTGCGCCACACGTTATGAAGCCGCAGGCTTCGTCTGAAAAAAATTTTAAAGATTTTAAAGAATTTGATTTTTAGGCTTCGTCTGAAAAAGATTTAAAAGAATTTGATTTTAAAAAATTGACTTTTTAGGCTTCGTCTGAATATTATTGTAAATATTAAAGACTTAAAAGACTTAAAAAATTGACTAGGAGGAATATGACCACCATCAACATCAAAAAACACCTGTACAGATTGGCAACCTGCCTATTTGCTGCAACCCTCTTCACATGCGAAAAGGTACCCGAATACTGCCGCCCAAGCGGGGAGTGGTACGACCCCGACTACCAGTTCTGCTTCGAGGGCAAGGCGCGCAAACAGTGCAGCGACGGGAAATACAACCCGCTCACCGAAGGCTGCGACGCCCAAAACCTAGTCGGCACGATGTGCGCCGACGGCAGCTTTGTCCGGCGAGGCTCCCCGTGCGGCGGGTACACCCTCTCCGTGGGCTCGGCCCCGGCGAGCGGCGGCACCGTAACAAGCAGCCACCCGGGCAAAACAACCTTCGCCGCGGGCGACGAGGTCACGCTTGACGCGATGCCGGAGGAGGGGTACGCATTCATCGGATGGGCGGGGGCGAAAAACACCGCCGACAGGGCGGTGACGCTCCCAATGAACGCCAACGTGTCGCTAATCGCCATGTTTAGCCCCAAAAGCGCGACGGGCGCGGCCACGCATACCCTAGTCACAGCCGCGTTCCCCGAATACGGCGGCACGGTCTCCGTAAACGGCGCAACTCCGGCAAATAGCGGCACCACTACGCACAACGCCGGAACGCGCCCCACTGTAACGGCCGCGCCAAATCCGGGCTACGCGTTCACTGGATGGTCAGGCGCGTCAACGTCAAAATCGGCGGCCGTCACCGCCGCAATGGACAGCAGCCAAACCCTGGTCGCCATATTCACGCCAAACGTCTACACGCTCACGGTCAACTCCGCCCCGAAAGAGGGCGGCGCCGTGTTCCTCAACGGCACGGCGCAAACGGGAACCACAGACCAATACGCCGAAACGGAGATCATAGCGCTCGCAAAACCGGCGGAGGGGTACTCGTTCGCCGGATGGACAGGGACTGCGGCGGAGACGGTGGGCATAGACATCGAGGCGGACTCCGTTAAAATTAACTTGACGGGCGGCAATATGACGCTGACGGCCAACTTCAGGAAGGACGGGGGGACGGGGCCAGGGCCGCATCCGCCGTCGGGCTCCTCCAGCGTTGCCTTTAACGCTAACGGGGGAAGCCCTACCCCCGCTACGCAGACCGTAACTAATGGTGGGAAAGCAACCAAACCAGCAAATCCTACATACGAGGGGTATAGGTTTATTGGATGGTACTTGAACGCGGAGTTTACTG
>JAIRUL010000245.1 GCA_031254445.1 Chitinispirillales bacterium | reverse complement strand
GCGGCGGTGTGGATGGTTTTGATTTTGATGTTGATGTTGACTTTGACTTTGTGTGGCGGCTCTGCGCCACACGTTATGAAGCCGTAGGCTTCGTCTGAAAAAGATTTTAAAGAATTTGATTTTAGGCTAAAAAAATAATTTACTTCCACCCCTTGACTTCCAATCCGCCATATATTATCTTCAATAGATTCAATAAATTCAAGGTTTTCCCGAAAAACCGTCAAATTTTTCAATTTTTCCAAATATTTCAATAAAGGCTTTAAGGAGAGGGCGAGATGAGGGACAAGATTCACCCGAAATACGAGAAGGCATCGTTTACCTGTTCGTGCGGCAACGTCATTGAGACGCGCTCGACCATCGGCAGCACGCATATCGACATATGCAGCAACTGCCACCCCTACTACACCGGCAAGCAGAAGCTTATAGACAGCGCCGGGCGCGTCGACAAGTTCCGCAAGCGTTACCAGATTGCCGCTCCGGCGGACAAGTAGGCGCTTTTTAGGCTCGATGCTAAGGCACTTGTTAGCGATATTCGCCGCTCCGGCGTTCGCCGCCGCCGAGAAGAAGGACACGGTCGGCGGGCAGGCGCTCATTGAGGGCGTCATGATGCGCGGCAAGGAGAAGGTGTCGTGGGCGGTGCGGCGGCCGGACGGGGAGACAGTGGTCGAGTCGTTCCCGTTCGTCTCCATCACCAAGCGGAACGCCCTCTGCGGGATACCGGTGATCCGCGGGGTCATCAACCTCTTCGAGTCGCTGAGCTGGGGGTACAAGGCGCTGTCGCGGTCGGCGGATATTGCATCGGTTGAGGTGGAGGCGGGCGATAAGGCGTCATCCAACAGTAGCGATACCCTACCCGCTGGCGGCAATGCGGCGTCCGTAGCGACCGAAGAATCATCCGGCAATATCAGCGACAATATCAGTGCGTCATCCAACAATGCCGACCCAACCAACCCCGCCGATGACATAAAGCCCACATTCGTAGACCGCCTGCTGACCACCCTGAGCATGCTTGCCGCTTTCGCGGTCTCCATCGCGCTCTTCATGTACGCGCCCATGTGGACGGTCTCGCACGTCCCGTTCATAAACGACTCGCCGATGCTCTTCAACCTCTCGGCGGGGGCGATACGCATCACGCTGTTCCTCATATACATACTGCTGATAAGCTTATGGAGCGAGATGCGGCGGGTGTTCGAGTACCACGGCGCGGAGCACAAGACCATCTTCGCCTACGAGGACGGGAAGGCTTTGACCTTCGAAAACGTGGAGCCTTACACGACCGTCCATCCGCGCTGCGGCACGAGTTTCCTCATCTTGGTCGCGATATGCAGCATCCTCCTATTCTCGGTCATCGATACCTTATACATACAATACTTCGGCAGCTTTGTCAACATATTCCATAGGTTCGTCGTCCACCTCATACTCATCCCATTAGTGGCCGGCACATCCTACGAGGCGCTCAAGCTCTCCGACAGGTACCAGCGCCTTCCGCTTGTCGGGCTGCTTATAAAGCCGGGGCTTTGGCTGCAGCGAATCACCACGCGCAAGCCCGACCGCTCGCAGATAGAGGTCGCCGTCAAGGCTTTGGAGGCGGCGCTGTGATAGCCGAAAAGGTGCAGGGTATGCTTCGGAGGCACTGCGAGCTTGAAGAGAAGATGGCCTCGCCGGAGGTCACCTCCGACCCGTCGCTATTGCAGAAGATCGGGCGCGAGTACAACGGCATCACGCGCAACCTGCCGGTGTTTAAGCGGTATTTGGAGCTTATAGGCCACATCGCGTCGGCGCGGCAGGTGCTCGATAGCGAGAGCGACTCTGATATGATTGCGCTCGCCACCGAGGAGCTCGGCGAGCTTACGCGGGAGCTGCCGGAGTGCGAGGAGAGGGTAAAGATACTGCTAGTCCCGCGCGACCCCAAGGACATGAAGAACGCCATTTTGGAGATCCGCGCCGGCACCGGCGGGACGGAGGCGGGGATCTTCGCCGCCGACCTGTACCGCATGTTCACGCATTTCTTCGAGCGGAAGGGGTGGGAGGCGGAGGTGCTATCGTCGAGCTACGGCGAGATGAACGCGGTGAAGGAGATCATCATAAACGTGCGGGGCGAGAAAGCCTACGGCGCGCTGAAGTACGAGTCGGGCGTCCACCGCGTCCAGCGCGTGCCGCTCACGGAGGCGCAGGGGCGAGTCCACACGTCGGCGGCGTCGGTGGCGGTCTTCCCCGAAGCCGACGAGTTCGAGGTGCAGATAAACCCGAACGACCTGCGCATAGACCTCTACTGCTCAAGCGGCCCGGGCGGGCAGTCGGTCAACACGACATACTCGGCGGTGCGGATAATGCACGTCCCCACGGGGCTCATAGTCACCTGCCAAGACGAGAAGTCGCAGCACAAGAATAAGGCCAAGGCGATGAAAGTTCTGCAAACGCGGCTCTACGAGATGGAGCTCGCCAAGGTTGAGGCGGAGGAGTCCGCAGCGCGCAAGAGCATGGTCAGCACAGGGGACAGGAGCGCGAAGATACGCACATACAACTTTCCGCAGAACCGGGTGACGGATCATAGGATAAACTTGACTTTATATAATTTGGATAAGTTTATAAACGGGGATATGGACGAGATGGTGGAGGCGCTGTCTATCGCGGATTTGAATGAGCGGGTTAGGAATAGCGAGAGCCTGAGGCCGTAGGCCGAAGGCTTTAAAATCAAAATCTTTAAAATCTTTTGGGGACGGGGCTCTGCCCCGTAACGCCCCGATATTATAGCCCCCCTATCAATATCCCCCCACATAAAGATGCGGGGGGATACTGTTTTAAAACATGCGCCCGTGGGGCGCGAAAAGCGGTATGTCAAAAACTGATTATCATTAATAACGATCGATATAGCATAAATGATCATTGAATTGTTACGCAATATCAAAAACCAATTAACACCCATATCCGGCGACCTGGCGCAGGCCGACGCCGAGTTGATTATCGAGCAATCCCTCAATATCTCCAAGGCGCAATTATATACCGGATGTTCAATTCGTGTTGATAAGGATGATGTTGCCCGTATCAATACAATCGTAGAACGCCATTTGCAGGGCGAGCCGTTGCCGTATATTTTCGGCAGGGCTTATTTTTACGACCGCGAGTTTTTTGTCAGCGGGGACGTGTTGATACCGAGGCCGGACACGGAGACGCTCGTCGAGGCGGTCTTCAAATCGGAGCAAAATCATCAGGCGGCATTTATTGACCTAGGCACCGGCAGCGGGATATTGGCGGCGGTGTTGACGGCGCACCGGCCAGCCTGGAGCGCCGTCGCGGTCGATGTGTCGCTAGGAGCGCTACGGGCGGCGGCGCGCAATGTCGCTTTGGCGGACGACCGGGGCGGGTATCCGCGCCAAAGCGTTTCTCTCGTTTGCGCCGACATGTTTGACGCGATCAAACCTAAAAAGCAATTCGACTTCGCCGTAAGCAACCCGCCCTACATACCGTCGCGGCAGGTGGAGGCGCTCGATAAAAGCGTAGCCGATTACGAGCCGCGCCTAGCGCTCGACGGCGGCGGCGACGGGCTGGATTATTATAGGGTGATTTCCAAGCGCGCGGGAATGTATCTTAAGGATATGGGCCGCGCGTACCTTGAAATCGGGTACGACCAAGGAGATAGCATTCCAACTATTTTTCGTAGCGACGGGTGGACGGATATCGCCGTAATAAAAGACCTTGCGGGCAGGGACCGGGTACTAACAGCGGTATCACCATACCGCTTTTGACGTTGATGTTGACTTTGACTTTGACTTTGACTTTGACTTTGACTTTGACTTTGACTTTGACTTTGTGTGGCGGCTCTGCGCCACACGTTATGAAGCCGTAGGCTTCGTCTGAAAAAGAATTAAAAGAATTTTAGGCTT
>JAIRUL010000214.1 GCA_031254445.1 Chitinispirillales bacterium | reverse complement strand
GACCGGTTATGTCGTGGGGCGGCGTGCACTCAAGCTTCGCACCGATTTTCTTTACCGTCAACAAATGGCGGTAGCTTACCCCGGGATGAAACGTCATCTCGCCATTCCCAAGCGCCTTTTGCAGCGCGTCAATCACCTTGTGCGCGACCTCCGTCGATATGTGCCCCGCCGAATAGTCCTCCATGACGCCGCCGGCAATCGCCACCAAATTACACCTAAACGCAATGTCGTCTTTCCCAATAGGTATCCCCATGCTCGCCGCCTCTATCGGCGCGCGCCCGCTGAAGTAGCGGCGCGGGTCGTAGCCGAGAAGCGACATGTTGCCTATGTCGCTGCCGGGGAGAAAGCCGTCGGGGATAGTGGAGAGGAGCCCCACGCGCCCAAGGGACGCGATCTTGTCCATATTTGGAGTCGACGCGTGCTCAAGAGGCGTCTTGCCGCCTAGCTTGTCGATAGGGAAGTCAGCCATTCCGTCGCCGACTATAATTAAGTACTTTTTTTGATTCATGTTGTGATGGTTTGTCCTTTAATTTTTTAATCTTTATAATCTTTAATCTTTATAAAGTCAAATCCTTTAATATTCAGACGAAGCCTACGGCTTCATAGCGTGTGGCGCAGAGCCGCCACACAAAGTCAAAACCATCTAACCTCATCCCTCATCCCGAAGATGTCAATCACCCTGTCATGCAGAACCCTCTTTTTATTCAACCCGTCCACCGCCCTATGCACCGCCCCCGCGCCGGTTGATGATAGTATACGCACCGCATCGAACTCATCGCCGTCTACTGCTATCCCAAGACCCTTCAATACATCCTGGCTAAACTTATAGGGGCTCGCCGTTGACGCAACGATAATCGGAACATCCCTTTTATACCCAGGCCCCGACACTGCTGCCACGGCCACCGCCGAATGCGTATCCATCACGTACCCGCATTCGTGATAGAGCGTTCCTATCGTTTCAAGCACCGTGCTCTCATCCACCCAATGCGCCTCGATAATCTCCTTAGTCTTTTCCAATATGCCGGCGCCAATAGAAAAGCTGCCGGTTTTTGCCAAAGACCCGTACCAGCCGGCGACCATGCCAGCGTCGCGCCCAGACAGCTCGAAGAGGAACCGCTCTAAGTTCGACGATATGAGAATATCCATGGAGGGAGACATCGTCTTATGAAACTCGCGGTTCTTGTCGTACACGCCGCCTGCAAAGAAGTCGGTCAGCACGTTGTTGCGGTTAGACGCGCAGATGAGCTTGCGTATAGGCAGCCCCATCCCGCGAGCGTAGTAGCCGGCGAGGATGTTGCCGAAATTGCCGGTGGGGACGCAGAAATCTATGCCGTCCCCATACGAAATTGCCCCTGCCGCCACAAGGTCTAAGTACGACTTGACATAGTAGACAATCTGCGGGCAGAGCCGCCCCCAGTTGATGGAGTTGGCGGATGAGAATTTTACCCCCCGCCCGGCGGCCTCGTTTCTAAGCGCTTCATCGCAAAAGAGCGCTTTGACGCCGTTTTGGCAATCGTCGAAATTTCCGCGCACCGCTATTACGCGCGTGTTCGATCCGTCGGTCGTGGCCATTTGCAGCCTCTGAACCTCGCTTACGCCGCCGTGCGGGTAGAAGACGGCAATGGATATGCCGGCGCGGTTCTTGAACCCCTCGAGCGCCGCTTTGCCGGTGTCGCCGGAGGTCGCCACAAGTATCATGGTATGCGAATTGTCGCCGCTCTTAATTTTTGAATAGCGCATAAACTGCGGCATTATCTGCAGCGCGACGTCTTTGAACGCCGCTGTAGGCCCATGCCATAGTTCGAGGATGTGCAGGTTATTGCCGATGGGGACGGTGCTTACGACGCTAGGGATGTCAAAACTATCGGGCGTGTACGCCTCATTGACGCATGATTCGATTTCGCTTTTGTCAAACCCGTCCATGTATGGCGTTAATGTATTGACGGCGATTTCTTGATATGGCATGCCCGCAAGTTTTGAAAAATCAACTATAGGTATTTTCTCCGGGACGAAGAGGCCGCCGGAGGGCGCCATGCCTAATGTGACCGCTTCCGCGAACGATACCGGCGGAGAATTGCCTCTTGTGCTTATGTAACGCATGCCCATGGTTTACCCCCCTACCCCTCGATCCGTATGACCTGCGTGGCCGCCCGCACGTACTGCTCTTTCTCTATCTCGCCTATCGCTTTTCTGACCCCCCGCTCTACCGCGCTGTGCGTGATGATTATCACCGGGACGCTGTCCGCGCCCGACCCCTCTTTTTGCATGACGGAGGCTATGGATATCCCCTCCGCGCCGAGGCGGCTTGTCATTGACGCTAGCACCCCGGGTTTATCGCAGACGTTAAAGCGCAGGTAGTACTTGCTCTTTACCTGCTCGACGGGGAGGACGCCCACTTTTTTATCCGCCCGATAGTAGTCCATCGGCACGCGGATCGGGCACTTGCCCGAGATGTTTCTCGCCGCGTCGACGATGTCGCTTACTACCGCCGAGGCCGTGGGCATCTCGCCGGCGCCCCTGCCGTATATCAGTATCTGCCCAACGGCGTCGCCCTCTAAGAGCACCGCGTTGAAAACGTCCGAGACCGAGGCTAAGATATGCGAGCCGGGGAGCATGGCCGGATGCACCCTCACGTCAAGCCCTGCGTCGTTTTTCTTTATGACGCCGAGAAGTTTGATTGCGTATCCGAGTTCGGAAGCGAACTCTATATCTTCCTTGGCGATGCCCGTTATCCCCTCGACGGAAAAAGCCCCGTAGGGGACGTACCCGCCGCTTACAAGCGAGGCGAGGATCGCGACCTTGTGCCCCGTGTCGCCCCCGCCGACGTCAAGCGCCGGATCGGCCTCCGCGTACCCCTTCTCTTGCGCGTCCTTGAGCACGTCGGCGAAAGGCTGCCCCTCGGCCGCCATGCGCGTGAGGATGTAGTTGCAGGTGCCGTTTATTATCGTCCTGATGCTGTATATGCTGTTCCCGACAAGCCCCTCCCGGATAGCCTTGATGACGGGCATCCCGCCGCCGACCGCCGCCTCGAAGTAGAGGGAGACGCCCGACTTGGAGGCGGCTTCGAAAATCTCCGGCCCGTACTCGGCTATAAGCGCCTTGTTGGCAGTAACGACGTGCTTGCCGCGCTTGAGGGCGTCTAGGACGAGCGTGCGCGCGAAACCGGTGCCGCCGGCGAGTTCTACTACAACGTTTATAGAATCGTCGTTAAGGATGTCGTTTACATCCGCCGTGCACGCGGCGTCCCGCACCGGAAGCTGCGCGAAGCGCCCGGCCGCTTTGTCGGCGACGCGCGCCAGCCTCATGTCAAGCCCAAGCTCGTTCCTAAAGTAATCCATCCGCATATCCAGCGCCTTAACAACGCCGCCGCCGACGGTACCTACGCCTACCAAACCGATGTTCACTGCCGCCATATTTAGATAAATCCTTTCAAATCAATATCAATCCTCATTAAATTTCCTCTCAAACAGCGCAATAATCGCGTCCACCACCTCCTGCGCGTCCTCCCCGTTCGCCCGTATCGTGACCTCCGACCCCTGCGCGGCGGCGAGCATCATCACGCTCATTATGCTCTTCGCGTCGGCGGCCGCCCCGTCCTTTACGAGCTCTACCGCGGACTTGAACTTGATCGCGGTCTGCACGATGGTTGAGGCGGGGCGGGCATGGATGCCTCGCTTGTTTATCACGCTCACTTTTCGTTCGATCATTGGCGCATCCTTATAGTCCGCTATTGTTTCTTCTTCCCGAACCCGAGCCTTACGCGGAGCTTGAGCGCGTCTTTCTGCACCTCGTTTACCAAGGTGTCTACGCTCGCGATCGTCTCTTTGAGCTCGCGGTAGAAAGATTCGTCCGTATACAGCTTGCCGAGCGACCCCTTGCCGCCCTCTATGTTCCGCAGCACGCCCTGCACGTCCACAACGAGCGACTCGGCCTGCGCGACTAAGGCAATGCCCTTAGTCATGAGCTGCCCGCCGTCCGCCACGATGCTGTCTATGCCGGGGGAGTTCTTGTTTATCAGCGTTTTCAGGTCGCCGGAGACCTTTTTGATTTCTGTCATGGCGGCGTTTAGCACGGGCTCGTTCCTCAATAAAAGCCTGTTCGCCACGATGCAAACCGTGTCTAGCCTGCCCACGATGCTGTGGAACTGGGTGATGAACGCGGTGTCGCCGAGCGTGGCGTCTAGGATGCCGGCCACGTTCACCACGAGCGTCTCGACCTCGGAGAGCACGGTTCCGAGCATGCCCATGGCCTCGGATATGCCGGTGTCGAAACGGCCCCTGATAACCGCAGTGTCTTTAGACTCGGCGGTTATGTGGGGGATGGCGCGCCCCTTGGGCGACAGCGTGACGCCTATGCCGCGCTCGCCGAGGAGCCCTACGTTGACCACCGCCACGCGGACAGAATCGGTCATGTTGATTTTTCTGTCTATATTGAGAATGGTGCCTACCTCCGTGCCGCGCAGCTCGATTTTTGAGACCGTGCCCTTCTTGACGCCGTTTATGTATACGGGGTCGCCGAGCTGCAAGGTGCCGACCTCCGGGAATACCACCAAGTAGTTGACCAT
The DNA here is from genome assembly GCA_031254445.1 of Chitinispirillales bacterium. GTDB lineage: Bacteria > Fibrobacterota > Chitinivibrionia > Chitinivibrionales > Chitinispirillaceae > GUT77. The sequence continues at coordinate 1,185 of JAIRUL010000214.1, read as the reverse complement.
CTTGTTGGCTAAGGAGGCCTCTTTGAGCCACAGCATCCCCGCCACAAGGATAAAGAGCGCGGTTAGAATCGACGCGCCCACTATGAGGTCAACATTTACCCTTTTCAAAATACGGCCTCCATAGAGCCTTACTTGTGGCTCTTCTCCTTGTCGTGTAACTTTTTGAGCTGGCGCTCCACTTTCTCGATAGCATCGTCTATCGCTTTGCCGAGGTTCCCCGCCTTGGCAAAGCCCACTACCTGATGGGCCCCCTGCACGTTCATGGTGATTTCTACTGTCTTATCCGTGCTCTCGTTGTCTAAAACGACGCGGCAAGAGGTTATTTTGTCGTAAAACTTCTCCAATTTGCCGATTTCTGCGGTGACGGTGTCCTGCAAATCCTGCGATGCCTTGGCGTGGCGGGATGTTATTTGAATCTCCATAACAGCTTAGCGCCCCTTTCGTTCCGTGAGTATGGGTGGTTAAAAAATACGAACCTCTAATATGTAATATATATTCACGCTATGCAAAAACAAAATCAAATGCAAAAGATTTTGACTTTTGAACCCCGAATATACTATATTTACCTTTAGCTATTTCCGAAAAGGAGCTTACGTTATGGACGCCAAAGCGCGCAAAGTGTTGAATTTCTTAACGAAGAACGATGGGGAGCAAGAGGTTTTCGATATTTCCATCGCCGTTAAGCTGGCCGAAGATGCCGTGCAAAAGGCCCTAAGCGATTTGAGCGATGAAGATTTGGTCAGCCGCCGCAGCGTCGGCGGCAAGGAGTTTTGGAGCATAGCCAAGGCGCCGGCGGTAGCCTCCGCGCCAAAAAAGAAGAGGGGGCCGGCGGTAGCCGGGCCGGACGACCACTTTGACGAATTCATAATCGAGGCCGCAGCGCCGGCCCCTGTAGCGACCTCCCCGGCCCCGATAGCGCCGGCGGCGCCCTCAGAACCCGAACCGGTCTTTGAGGACTTTGAACCAAAGCCGGTCTTTGAAGATTTTGAACCAACGAAAAAGGCCAAGGAAAAACCCGTCATCGAAGACATGGGCTTTGAACCAAAGCAAAAAAAAGAGAAAAAAACCAAAGAGATGCCTATAATCGACGACGATTTCGAGCCAAAACCCAAAAAAGAGAAAAAACCGAAAAAAGAGGATTTCGCGCTCCCCGACGACCTCTCCGACGACCCTCTAGAGAGGCCG
>JAIRUL010000211.1 GCA_031254445.1 Chitinispirillales bacterium | reverse complement strand
AGGCCGTAGGCCGAAGGCTTTAAAATCAAAATCTTTTAAATCTTTTAAATCTTTTAAATCTTTTAAATCTTTTAAATCTTTTTCAGACGAAGCCTACGGCTTCATAACGTGTGGCGGCTAAAGCCGCCACACAAAGTCAAAATCAAAGTCAAAATCAAAGTCAAAATCAAAGTCAAAATCAAAGTCAAAATCAAAGTCAAAATCAAAGTCAAAGTCAAAGTCAAACGTCAAAACCGGCCATTAAAACATCAACCGGGCGCGGGCGGCATATTTAGCGGTTCTATCGTTTTGATATGCAGCTCCCGCAGCTGCTTTTCGGTAACTTCCGCGGGGGCTTTCATCATTAGGTCTTGCGCTTTTTGGTTCATGGGGAACGCTATCACCTCGCGGATGTTCGGTTCGTTCGCGAGAAGCATTATTATCCTATCGACTCCCGGGGCGATGCCTCCGTGCGGGGGGGCGCCGTAGCTTAGGGCGTTTATCATGGCGCCGAATTTGGCGTCGACCTCGCCCTTGCCGTATCCGGCAATATCAAACGCCTTGTACATTATGTCGGGGCGGTGGTTGCGGATCGCGCCGCTGGAGAGCTCTATGCCGTTGCAGACTATGTCGTATTGGTAGGCGCAGATGTCGAGCGGATCCTTTTGCTCCAGCGCCTCCATGCCGCCCTGCGGCATGGAAAACGGGTTGTGCGAGAAGTCTATCTTCTTTAACTCCTCGTTGTACTCAAACATCGGGAAGTCGGTAATCCAGCAGAACCGAAAAGCCTCTTGCTCGACGATGTCAAGCTCCTTCCCTAGCCTAGCCCTGATCTCCCCGGCTATTTTGTTTGCAGACGCCTCGTCGTTGCAAACAAAAAACGCCGCGTCGCCCGCTTTCGCCTCTATCGCATCAGTCAATTTCGCCATGCTGCCTTCGTCCAAAAACTTGGCTATCGGGCCCTTCACGTTCCCCTCGTTCCACACAAGGTAGGCAAGCCCCTGCGACCCTATCGACTGCGCGAACTCCACCATCCTGTCGTAAAACGCGCGCGGGCGGCCGGCCACGTTCCTTACGGGGATGGCGCGAACCACCCCCCCCTTGGCCACGGACTCCGCGAAGACTTTGAAACCGCTGCCGGCGAAGATTTGCGACGCGTCTACGATTTCTATCGGGATGCGCAGGTCAGGCTTGTCGCTCCCGTACTTGAGCATCGCCTCGCGGTAGGGAATGCGGCGGAACGGCGGCTTGTCGTAGCCCCACTTCGAGAACTCGCCGAAAAGCCCGTCAAACAACTTTTCGACAACGGCGAAAACATCATCCTGAGTGACGAACGACATCTCTATGTCCAACTGGTAAAATTCCCCGGGCGACCTGTCGGCGCGCGCGTCCTCGTCGCGGAAGCACGGCGCGATCTGGAAATACCTGTCGAAGCCCGCGACCATTAAAAGCTGCTTGAACTGCTGCGGGGCCTGCGGCAGGGCGTAGAACTTCCCCGGATGGAGGCGCGACGGCACCAGAAAGTCGCGCGCGCCCTCGGGCGACGAACTCGTGAGGATGGGCGTCTGGTACTCGTTGAACCCGAACTCCGTCATCGCGCGGCGCATATAAGCGATAATCTTAGAGCGGAGCAGGATGTTCGCGTGTATTTGGCCGCGGCGCAAATCTATAAACCGGTACTCGAGCCGCAAGTCCTCCGGCGACTGATCCTCGGGAAACACCGGCAGCGGCACCTGCTCCGCGGCGCTCAAAACCTCGAACGCGTCCGCCGCGAGCTCCACTTCGCCGGTCGGCAGCTTGGGGTTCACGTTCTCGCCGGTGCGGTTGGCCAATACCCCGTCGAAGCAGACCACGGTCTCCTTGGCGAGGTGCGCGACCGTGTTCTGGAACGCGCGGTCGGGGTAGATGACCACCTGCGTAAGCCCATAGTGGTCCCGCAAGTCGATAAAAAGCACGCCGCCGTGATCCCTGCGGTTGTTGATCCACCCGCTGACCCTGACAAACTCCCCGACATTCCCCTTCCTAAGCTCCCCGCAAGTGTGCGTGCGGTACCGGTGCAGCTCCATTGTACTGTAATCTCCTTTTTGGGCATATATATATGTATATATGGAATATATATCGCGCGCACGGCCGGACGCGGGATAATTCAATGGGCAACGCTGCCCTTTTCCCCCAAAAGCGCCCTGCGGGTATTTGGCGTACCCCACCTCCATAATATATATTGTACCTTACTGTACAGCAACGCAAGCCGCCGCTCTAAGCCGCTGTAAGCGGTACCGGTTTTCGCGCCCCGTGGGCGCATATGTTAAAACAGTATCCTCCCCCGCCTCTTCTTTTGGGGGAGGATACTGATAGGAGGGGGCTTATGTATCGGGGCGTTACGGGGCAGAGCCCCGTCCCCAAAAGATTTTTAAGATTTTGACTTTTATTTTTTGATTTGATTTGATTCGATTTGAAAGGATGATTCTGTGAATATCAAAAAGACGGCGTTTCGGGGCGGGATCGTTTTGTCGGCCACAGTGATGGTAGTCTGCGGCGGCAGCGGCGGCGGCGGCAATAGCAAGGCGGAAAGCGGGAGCTTTACCGACCCTAGAGATAAGCAGAAATACCGTACAGTGAACATTGGCGGTCAAACATGGATGTCGGAAAATCTTAATTATGAGCCTGAAATCTCTTATGACGAATCTAATTGGTGTTACGATGGCGATGAGTCCAAGTGCAAAGCGTATGGCAGGCTGTACGATTGGGAGACGGCGAAAGCCGCTTGCCCGAGCGGATGGAGATTGCCTGCCAATGATGATTGGGAAAAATTGATTCAAGCGGCAGGGGACAAACGGTTTGCGGGAGGAAAGCTTAAATCAATAAATGGATGGAGGTTGACGACTTATGATGTTTGGAGAAATGGGTTTGGAGGAGCGGTGCAGAAAGGGAGAACAGACGAGGTTTGGAGAACATTGTTTAACGTGTTTGAAGCGGTGGGCCAAAAGCTTAATTTGGGCGGCAATGGCACAGATGAGTTTGGTTTTTCGGCAATGCCTGGCGGCTACCGCTACTCCGACGGCGGTTTCCTCGGCGTCCGCAGCCTCGGCTACTGGTGGAGCGCGACGGAGAGCGGGGCGAGCAACGCGTACTACCGTGGCATATACTACGATCGCGGCAGCGTGGACGAGCGCAACTACTACCGGGGTTACGGCTTTTCTGTGCGGTGCGTTGCCCAGGACTAAGCGGCACAGCGAAGCAAGCCACCGTCCGGTCATAGCGTATAGGCTATATGGATTTTTGCAGAAATCGGCGGGACGCCGCCTTTTTCCCCCCAAAATATAAATTTTTCTTCCATATTTGTTTCCCCCTATGGTATAATATATATTGATAATATGTGTTAAACCGTTGCCTTGCCGGCAAAACCTAACCGCAGTCGGATGGTTACCCAATGGATAGCCCGGGAAAAACGCTCGCTTCCGCCGCCGCCCGTTCCGGCGCGAACCCCGCTGAAAGCGCGTTTTTCGACGTTTTCTTCAACAACTCCACCGAGGCCATCTTCATCACCGACCCCAAGGGGCGGCTTATAACGGCCAACCCCAGCTTTATCGGCATAACCGGCGTAGACCTTTCCGCGGCGGTCGGGCTCGCGCCGCCGATTCTCGCGTCGGAGTTCCACGACAGGGAGTTCTACATCGCGCTCTGGCGGACGCTCAAGCGCAAGGGCGGCTGGAAAGGCGAAATCCTGCAACGGCGCGCAAGCGGCGAGATATGCCGCGAGTGGCTCTCCATAAGCTCGCACAAAAACAGCGGCGGCGAGGTGACCCACTACGTCGGCACATTTACGGACGCCTCAAACCAGATGTCGCAGTCCTTCAGCAAGCACTACTACGACTCGCTGACCAAACTCCCGAACCGCCTGCTCCTGCAAGACCGCCTCGAGTTCATGATAAACCACGCGCGGCGCAACAACGAGCTGATGGCGCTCCTGCTCTTAGACGTAGACCGCTTCAAGATGATAAACGACACTTTCGGCTACGAGGCCGGCGACGCGCTCCTGCAAACCACCGCCGACCGCCTGCTCACCTGCGTTAGGGACGTAGACGTAGTCTTTCGGTCGGGCGACGACGAGTTCGCCATCATCCTCGAGGAGATAGCCCACCCCGAAGACGCGGCCAAGGTGGCGCGGCGCATCCTCAAAACATGCTCCGAACCGCTGCAAATTGACAACTGCGAAATATACGCCACAATATGCATCGGCATAAGCATCTTCCCGACCGACGGCGACGGCAAAGTCCAGATGCTGCAAAACGCCGAGGCCGCGATGCACCGCGCGAGGGAGATGGGCCTCAACTGCTTCGAACACTACAAGCCGAGCATGAACGCGCGCGCCTTAGAGCGCCTAACCTTGGAGAGCGACCTCCGCAACGCGCTGGGCCGCTGCGAGCTGTGCGCTTTCTACCAGCCGCAGGTCGAGATAAAAACCGGCCGCGTGACCGGCGCCGAGGCGCTCCTGCGCTGGAAACACCCCGAACTCGGGATGATACCGCCCACCCAGTTCATCCCCATCGCCGAGGACACCGGCCTCATCCTCTCCATAGGCGAGTGGGTGCTGCGCACCGCGTGCTTCGAAGCCCGCAAGTGGCAGAAAGGCGGGGCGCCGTTCGTGGTATCCGTAAACCTGTCGGCCAACCAGTTCCAGCAAGAGAACTTGGTGTCCATAGTAGAAAGCTCCCTAAGCAACGCCGGTATGCCGCCCGAACTGCTGGAACTCGAAATAACCGAATCGATGAGCATGAAAAGCCCCGAGGAGACGCTGAAAATGCTCCGCAACCTAAAAGAACTCGGGGTTAGGATAGCTATAGACGACTTCGGCACAGGCTACTCGTCGCTCAGCTACCTGAAACGCTTCCCCATAGACACGCTGAAAATCGACCGCTCATTCCTGATGGACATCCCCGACAGCACGCGCGACTCGGAGATAGTAAAGGCGATAATCGCAATGGCGCACTCGCTGAACCTCACCGTGATAGCCGAGGGCGTGGAGATGGAGCCGCAGGTGCAATACCTGCTGCAAAACGGCTGCGAAAAGATGCAAGGCTACCTATTCAGCCCGCCGGTGCCGGTGCCGGAATTCGAGAAGATTTGGTCGATATATAAGTAAAAATAAAATCTTTTAAATCTTTAAAATCTTTTAAATCTTAAAGTCAAAGTCTTTAAATTCTTTAAAATCTTTTTCAGACGAAGCCTACGGCTTCATAACGTGTGGCGCAGAGCCGCCACACAAAGTCAACGTCAACATCAAAATCAAAACCATCCACACCGCCGCCTTTGACTTTGACGTTGTGTGGCGGCTTTAGCCGCCACACGTTATGAAGCCGTAGGCTTCGTCTGAAAAAAGACTTTAACTTTAATCAAAGTCAAAACAACCTACACCCATTCTCATATGTCAACGCAACAATCTTCTCCTGCGATTCCCCCAGTATCTCCGCGACCCTATCCACAACTAACACCAGATTCGCCGGTTCGTTAAACTCCCCTGCTACGCCATGCGGCATTATGTCGGGGCTGTCCGTCTCTATCAACAGCCTATCTAATGATACCTTGCGTAACGACGCGGCCGCGCGCTTGCCGCCTGGGATCAGTATCGACCCGGAAAACGACACATAGCACCCGAGCCCCATAAGCTCGCCTACCAAATCCGGCGGCCCGCTGTACGAATGGATCGCGCCGCCAAACTTGAGCCCGCCCCTATCCCTAAGTATCGGCAACAGCTCCCCCCAAGCCCTGCGGCAGTGTATCGACACGGGGCGCCCATACTTTTCGGCGATGTCTAATTGACGGATGAAAATTTTGGATTGCGCAGCGCCGTCGCGCGGACAGGCAGCGCGGTCAAGCCCAATCTCCCCCACCGCCGCCGACGGGTCGCTAACCAAATACCCCTCAAGCGCCTCCGCCCACCCGCCGCCGCACCGGTCGGCATGCCGCGGATGCACCCCGTAAGCGCACGCCACCCCCGCGCCCCCGTACAAGCCGCAAACCTTGGCGACATCCCCCCAGTCCCCATCGTGGCTCCCGCAGCAGAGCATACGGGCAACGCCGGCGCGCTTGGCGGCGTCAACAACACCGCCAAGCCGGCCGAAAATCCGCTCGTCCTGCAAATGGCAATGCGTATCGAACATGCCAACGTTATTGCCCCTGCACACCCCTAACGACCTCCTCAAACTCGTCAAGCGAGAACGGCTTCGCAAGGAACGGGAACCGCTTAACGTCGTCGCCAAACGCCTCGAAATCAGGCTTACCGCCGACGACTATGACCTTGCCGGGCGCAGCGGGGTTAGCGGCTAAGACGCGCCCCGCAAAACCGCCCGGCTCTTCCTTTATGTACTCGGCGGACAAAAATATCAAGTCCCACGGGTCGCCGGCGGCGGGGAGCTTCGCCCAAAAGCTGCCAAGGCTCATCGCCCGCTCGACCTTCACGTCGCGGAAACATATCTCAAGGACGTCGTGGACTAACTGATTGACGTCCATATCGTCGTCGGCTATTAGGACGTTTACTTGCATACTATTAATATACATTGTCTTTAAAACATTAAAGTCAAATTCTTTTAAATTCTTTTTTCAGACGAAGCCTATAAAAGTCAAATTCTTTTAAATTCTTTTTTCAGACGAAGCCTACGGCTTCATAACGTGTGGCGGCTAAAGCCGCCACACAAAGTCAAC
>JAIRUL010000181.1 GCA_031254445.1 Chitinispirillales bacterium | reverse complement strand
AACATCAAAATCAAAACCATCCACACCGCCGCCTTTGACTTTGACGTTGACTTTGTGTGGCGGCTTTAGCCGCCACACGTTATGAAGCCGTAGGCTTCGTCTGAAAAAGATTTAAAAGAATTTAAAAGATTAAAAGATTTTAAAGCTTTCAGCCTACGGCTTCAGGCTTTGGCTTCCCACCGCCAACTGCTCCTCTTTCTTCTCTGCCGGAACTGTCACCTTCGACCCATTCCTTAATAGGTGTTGACCTAGGGTTACCACCTTCCCATATAGATCCGGCGGGGATAATATTTGCGCGTAGGCTCCATCATTTATCCCCACCTGTACCGGAACGTGCGTTACCGTCGACGAATCGCCTATCACGAACAGCGAATACTTGCCGTCTTTCTCCACTAAGGCCGACGAGGGCACCACGCGGGCCGCGCTGTCTTGGTTCAGGGTGATGTTGATGCGCGCGAACATGCCGGGCATTAGCAGGCGCTCGTCGTTGCGCAGCGCTATCTCTACCGCCGCCGTGCGCGAGGAGGACTGGAAGAAAGGGGCCATGCGGTAGACGACGCCGGTGAACGACTTGCCGGGGATGGCGTCGGTCGTCACGGCGGCGGACTTGCCGGGCTTTACGCTCTGGTAGTCCTTCTCGGTGACCGCCAGCTCCACGAAGACCGTGTCTAGGCCTACGACCGTCACTATCGGGCTCCCGGCGGACATTAGCGTCCCGCCGTCCACGTGGCGCTGGGCCACGAGGCCGCCCTGCAGCGCCCTCACCTGCGTGTACTCGTAATTTGTTTGGGCCTGGTTGAGGATGACCTGCCGCTGCTCGAGCTGCGCCTTGGCGAGTTCGTGGCGCGACCGCTGCGTCTCCGCCTGCGTCTCTTGCGCGTCGAGCTCCGACTGCGAGGCGATGCCCTTGGCCAAAAGCCCGCGCGTGCGCTCAAGCTCGCGCTCGGTGTGCGAAAGCTGCGCCTTGGCCTCTTCTAAAGAGGCGCGGCTCACCCGCACCTGCGTCTGCGCCTCGTCTAAGGCGTTGCGGTACTCGGTGTCGTCGAGCCGCCCGATGGACTCGTTAGGCCTCACGGCGTCGCCTATGCGCTTGTTGAGGCTGAGGAGCCTGCCGCCGACCTTGGCCGATATTACATAGGTATATGAGGCCTTGACCGTCCCCGAGAACTCGCGGACGTCGACCATAGGCCGCACGCTGATCTCCCCCGTCTCCACAGGCACAGGCCCCTGCCGCCCTGGCCCGCCCCCGCCCGCAGGCGCCCCGCCGGACGGGGCCGCCGCAGCCTTGCCCTTGTCCTTGCCGCCGCACCCGGCCAAGGAAAGCGCGGCCAAGAGGGCGCAAGCGGCCATCAGCGCTAGGATGATGGGCGGCAGCGATAGCTTCTTCTTTTCCATAAGGTTTCCCCAGCGTTATCTGTTGCACGAAATCTTTATAATATAATGCATGGGCTGTCCGGCAATGGTATGATTTTCGATTTTAATTTTTCCGCACCATTGCCGCCGGGCGTGGCGCGATGTAGTTTTATTGGGTATGGAACGCTATGGCAAAAGCCAAAACTATGAATTAACAACAAACAGAAACGAACAAAAAATGTCCGGGCTATTTTCCTCCCCCCTCCGCTTCGAACCCATCTTCAAAGAGAAGATTTGGGGCGGCCACGCTTTGCGCGAGAAGCTGAACAAGAACGCGCCCGCGGGGCGGACCGTCGGGGAGTCGTGGGAGGTGAGCGGGTGGGGCGACAGCCAGACGGTGGTCTCGGCGGGAAACTACACGGGCCTGACCCTCGGCGAGCTCTTCGCGCTGAGCCCAAGCGATCTCGTGGGGAGCGGCGGCGGCGAGGGCAGCGCGGGCTTCCCGCTCCTCTTCAAGTTCATCGACGCGCGGGAGAACCTCTCGATACAGGTACACCCGAACAGCGAGCAGGCGCGCGCGCGCGGCTGGGGCGAACGCGGCAAGACCGAGGCGTGGTACGTGGTCGACGCCGAGCCGGGCGCCAAGATTGCGCTCGGGTTCAAGCGCGGCGGCGTGACGCGCAACGAAGCCGCAAACGCGGTGAGGGCCGGGCGCTTAAACAAGCTCATGAACTTCGTCCCCGCAAAGCGCGGCGACGCTTTCTTCATCCCCGCCGGAACCGTGCACGCCATAATGGGCGGCGTCCTCATCTACGAAGTGCAGGAGGAGTCGAACACAACGCTTCGCCTCTACGACTGGAACCGCATGTGCGTAACCGGAAACCTGCGCGCGCTGCACATCGACGACGCGCTCGCCATCATCAAGCTCGACGAAAGCAGGCCGCTGAAGCCTGAACCCGTATTGGTTGACAAAAACGACGCTTTTATCTGCGAATTGCTGTGCAGCAGCGCGAAGTTTGCAATCGGCAGGTATAAATTTTTTAAACCGGGGGGCGCTAAGCTTAGCACGATCGGCGGGTTCCGGGTGGTGACGGTAACGGAAGGGGTCGCGGAGGTGTGCGCCGGAGGGCCGGGAGGGGCAAGCAGCGTAGTGCCGCTCGGCCTCGGGCAGACGGTGCTTATTCCATCGGGGCTTACGGGAGTGGAGATTATGGGGGTGGCGGGGACGGAAGTGCTTGTGACTACTAGGGACGGGTAGCCTGAGGCCGTAGGCCGAAGGCTTTAAAATCAAAATCTTTAAAAGCTTTTGATTTTTATATTTTGAAATACCGATATTTTAATGCCCCGTTTATTGCCCATGATATTGTGTAAAATGCGCTTTGGATGATGCCCATTTTCAATACGCTTCTGTAAATATTCCACTGCGGGTAAATCATATTTCTTTTTGACGCGGTTAGCGAATCATCCCTCATCCGGTAATCGACCAATATATCATCATACCCTATAGCCGTCAACCCCTGCTTCATTATGCTTAACCATAAAACATAATCATCCCGCAGATTCTTCAGGCTCTCATTGAAGCGTGGCTTTTCTTTTAGCTTCCACGTATCTAAGATTGATGCCGATGGGAATATCGGGCAGTGGTAGAGCATTTTTTTGAAATCCTTTTTGCCCGCGCTTTTGTAGGGCGGGAGGATTTCTCGGCGGCAAGCGCTGTCTTTGCGCCGGTATCCGCAGAAGTAAATAGCCGCGGACTCGTCGGCGCTCTCGCCCATGCGCCGCTTCATGCGCTCTAAGTAGTCGGCGTCCCACAAATCGTCGGCATCCAAAAAGGCGTAGTAGCGGCCCAGCGCGCCCTCCATCGCTAGGTTCCTCGCGCCGGAGGAGCCGCGGTTATCGGGCGAACGGACGAGCCTTATGCGGGGATCCCGCATTGCATGCTCGCCAACAACCGCCGCCCCAGCGCCGCCGTCGGGCGAACAATCGTCCACAACGACCATCTCCCAGTCGGCAAAGGTCTGCCGCAAAACGGAGCCTATCGTCTCGCCAATAAAGGCGGCGCCGTCGTACATCGGGGTAATGATTGAAAATAGCGGTTTGGACATACAGTAAAAATAATAGATTTTTTTGATCAATCAAAATCTTTAAATCCTTTAAAGGCTTTGACTTTAATACGTTGAATCATTTATTTTTATACCACAATGTACGACTACCTATTTATAGGCGCCGGGCTATTCTCAGCGACCGCCGCGCACATTCTCTCGGGGCGCGGAAAGCGGTGCCTTGTTGTCGATAGGCGCGGACATATCGCCGGTAATTGCTATACGGAAAAGCGGAATGGGATAAACGTCCACGCCTACGGCGCGCATATTTTCCACACGGACGATAGGAGCGTCTGGGATTTCGTCAACCAATTCGCGGATTTTAATTACTTCGTCAACTCCCCTATCGCTGTCTACCGCGGTAAAAGGTATCGCCTGCCGTTTAACATGAATACGTTTAATAGCGTATGGCCGGATGTGACAACGCCTAAGCAGGCAAAGGCGCGCATAAGCGAACAGGCGGCGGAAATTGGCGGCGATCCGAAAAACTTTGAGGAACAAGCGATCTCTCTTGTCGGGCGGGACGTATATGAATTGCTGATTAAAGGGTACACCGAAAAGCAGTGGGGGCGCAAGTGCGTTGACTTGCCAGCCTCGATAATAAAGCGCGTACCCGTTCGGTTTGCCTATGATAATAACTACTACGACGACCGGTATCAGGGCATCCCCATCGGCGGGTACACGGGGATGGTTGAAAAAATACTCGCGGGGATAGAGACGCGGCTTGGGTGCGATTATTTCGCTAACCGGTACGAGCTTGACAACTGTGCAAATAAGATTATATTTACCGGAATGATAGACGAATTTTTTGATTACCGCTTGGGGGCGTTATCATACCGAAGCCTGCGTTTTGAAAGCGAGGAGATCGATACCCCAAATTATCAAGGCAACGCGGTAATCCACTACACGGACGCTGAGACGCCATACACGAGGATAATCGAGCACAAACACTTTGAATTCGGAAGCTCGGAGACGACGGTAATCACCAGGGAGTACCCTGCGGAGTACGCGGCTGGGGGCGAGGCGTATTATCCGGTTAACGACGACGCCAATACATCGCTATATAATAGGTACGCTAGTATGGCGAAACCGCAGTCAAAGGTAATCTTCGGCGGGAGGCTCGGGCAGTACAAATATTTGGACATGGACGACACAATAGAGGCGGCGATGGCGCTAACAGCCCAAATACAAATTCATTAACTTCTTCGCCTCGGCATCAATATCATACCCGGCGCCGGCAATCACTGCCGGCATATTATTCAGCCGCCGCATTGATACGCCCTCAATCACCGCCTCCGCCCAATGTTCCGGCGAGTCGCCCAACGCCAGCCGCTTGACTAACCAGGCAATATCTATCTCTTTCGGTATAATGTCGGACGCAACGACGCAAAGCCCGCAGCACTGCGCTTCTATGCAAACAATGCCCAAACCCTCAAAGAGCGACGGGAATAGGAAGACATCCATTGCGGAATAGAGTTCGTGGACGTTTTGCGATGTTCCGTAGAATATCACCCTATCTGCAAGATTATATTTATCAACAAGCACGCGAATCTTCTGTTCCGTGCGGCCTACGCCTATCAGCAATAACTTTGCGGACTCGTCTTTTTGCGCTATGCGGCGGAATACCTCAATCAAAAACGGGTGGTTCTTCGGCTCGGAGAACCTCCCAACGTGCCCGATTACCATCGTGCGGCCGCCAATGTTTAATTCATCGCGAATTTTTTTACGCAGTGACGGAGCGTAAGAGAACTTTTTGACATCTATCGCGTTGCGGATCAGCGAGATGTTTTTATTATTTCCAAACATAAAACGCCCTGCCTCGGCAGAGCATGAAAAAAGTTCCGTCGCTAAAAACGGGGCCGCTGCCCTATTGATGCGGTGCAATATCCGTTTGTGCAGCCCGACCGTTCCAGTGCTATGCGCGTGCGCGATAACCCTTTTGCACCCGGCGGCGTACG
>JAIRUL010000126.1 GCA_031254445.1 Chitinispirillales bacterium | reverse complement strand
GAGATAGAACCAGCCGTAGACCATGAACGCCGTTGGGATTAGGTAGACAATGAGCTTGCCCATGCCCGCGACAGCCCCCAAAAGGCCGCCTTTGAAGTAGGATTGCGCGGCGTCGGCGGGATTTAGGCGGAAAAACTGGGTTAGGTGGAACCCGCCGAAGCCCATGTGCTCCTCTACTCCGAATTGGCTGCCCCACAGCCCGCGCCTCCAGAACATACGCGAAATCATGCTCTCGCTGCCGTACTGGCGCCTCTCCAAGAACCCCACGAACGCCTCCCAAGTCGCCGGGTGGTTTTCGTTGAGCATCGGCTCTAGCCCCGATCGGATGGGGATTAAGAGGTGCACCGAATAGCCCACGATAGCGAACAGCGCGAGGAAGAAGCAGAAGCGCCACTCGTATTTGCGCTCTTTTGAGCATAGCGACATAGCCAAGGTGAGGACGAGCGTGATTGCCCCAAGCACCATGAAAGCCGACAGGCTGTATATGACCGCCGCCATGAGTATGCCCGTGCCCCAGAGCCGCCAGTCGGTACGCTTTTTCTTGTCCCAAAGAATCATGAATAGGAACGCCGGCGGGAAGATAATCATAGTGTACATATGCAGCCCGATGCCCAAAAAACCCAAGAACGCCACGAGCACCAAGAGCTTGTCGCGGTCCGGCTGCTTGCTGCGCGCCCATATTAGCATGAGCAGCGTGCATAAGGCGATAAAGAGCATGGAAATGTTGTAGACGGAGGTTTCCACCGCGCTGAACCAGAACGTGTACCCGAAAGCCGTGAAGAGCCCGCCCACGACCCCGCCGACGCAGAGGCAAATTTGCTGGTAAGGCTTCTTCGCAGCCGCCCCCGGCTCGCCCATAAAGAGCTTGCCCGCCTCTACTATAATGCGGAATATAACCGCCGCGGTGAGCGCGCTCGAGAGCGCCACGGCGAAGTTCATGCGGTAGCCGACGTCCGAGAAGAACGACAGGAACATGCTCGACACGCGCATCATAAGCACAAAGAGCGGGTTCCCGGGCGGGTGCGGTATGCCGAGCGACTCGCCGGCGGCGGTGTACTCGCCGCAGTCCCAAAACGCCACGGTGGGAGCCACAGTGGCTAAGTATACGCCAAACGAGATAAGGAACACGGCGGCTGCGGAAAGCCACGTATAGAGCGTATTTTCGCGATTTTGTACCAAAACGACATCCTTTCGCTGGCCGGAGGGAGGCCGACGTAGGTTAATTATTTAGTGGAAGTTCATAAAATATATTATGGGCGGGGGGTGTGTAAATATAAATATAAAAATCATTAAAATCAAAAGCCTTAAATTCAAAATCTTTAAATTCTTTTGGAGACGGCTCCGCCCCGTAACGCCCCGATACAGAAGCCCCCGCCTATCACCGTGTTTATCGAGGGCGCGCCTTATCGCCCAATATCCTCCCCCAAAAAAGAGGCGGGGGAGGATACTGTTTTAACATATGCGCCCACGGGGCGCGGAAACCGGCAAGTCAAAAAACGGTACGGTACAGACGGCGGTTGTCTGTCCTCCTGCGGCTACAGGAGTGCGAAAATCGGCGGGTAAACGGCGAATGCGGCGTGTTGGCGTAAAAAAAAAATAAAAAAAATAAAAAAGTAACAAATATATTGCGCGGCAGTCTAATATATATTATATTGATAAAATCAGAATATTTTAAAAAAGGCTGGCGGGTGCGCGGCGGGGTTTGAGTGGCATGTCGGTGTGCAATCGGATATTCGTTAATCAATACCGTTATAGAGCGAGCGTAATCGACAATAAACTAATTAAATCTACCCAAATCAAGGAGAGCAGTATGAAACGTTCGTTGCGCGTGGCAGTAGGGTCTTCGCAGCCCAAGGCCGCCTCGAAAGGGCGGGAGGTGGGGTATAAGGTGATGTCATCGCTGTGCATTGCTGCGGTGTCGGTGCTTTTGTTTGCGGCGAGCGGCTGGGCGCAGCAGGAGCAAGCGCCGTATATTATTACTAAAACAGGCACCACGTTCAGAGCCACTATGAACAACAACTTAGTGGCGACCAACGAAAGGATGATCCTGCTCCTCGACACCATAAGGGCTCGTTCTTACGGGAACCCTGTCGCCATTCAGTTCGGCGCCGGCGGAGCCAGGGATACCTTAGACGTGGGTACGTTGCCTACATACATCCGCAACGTGGCGAATGTGACCCCCGCATGGGGCGAAGTTACGTTAACCGGCAACGTAAAGCACTCGGGCGGCGGCAACGCGCTGTACTTTATGACCCCCGCCGCCGAGACTACGCCCGATTTAGTAGTCAATAGCTCCCTAAGCATAACTACCGACGGTACCGCGATTTATGCGTACGAGAGAGTGTCTTTAACAATAACGGGAGGCGTAATTTCCTCCTCGATGGCAGGGGGTTACGCGGTGTATGTTTCTTCCGTAGCGTCTATTAAAATGACTGGCGGAGAAATCAACGCCCCCCTCGCCGATTATGGAATTTATATTGGCAACGCCAACAGTACGGCCGATATAACCGGCGGCAAGATAACGGGAGCCGAAGGGCGCAACGCCATATATAGCTATGGCAAAGTGTCCATTTCTGGGGACGCGGAGGTTATAGGTAATACCGGCAACGCCAGCAGCGGCGTTGTCTGCGCTTTTAGCGCCGGCGGCATCGAAATCGGCGGCGGGACGGTAACAAACCTTGCCGACAGCGGCAACGCCGTTTACCTCGGCAGCGCGGCCGCAACGCTCACGCTTGTCGGCAACAATTCCCCGAAAATCACAGGCGGCATCTCTTCAATGGCGCCCGGCAGCATCATCGCGTCGTCATTCACTCCAGGAACCAATGAATACACGCTGGCGCCGCGTTCCAACGCGCGCGTCGACAGCGCGGTGGTCGTGGTCGGCGCAGGCGCGCATTTGAGCAAGTTCAAGTACGTCAATCAGTATTACGAGTTGTTTAAAAAGGGCAACGACATTGGCGTCAAGCTTAAAAGCACCGTTACCGTGCAATCCTACGTTGTCACCGACGTAACCGTCGCCGGATCTTTCTCGGGCTATAAAATAACTAGAAACGGCTCGGCGTGGAAAAACGATAGCAAAGATTTTGTGGGCGATATACGGGAAGACGCCAAGGGGAGGCCCTGCAACATACAGCTTGGCGACGGCACCACGGCTTTAAAGGGGAATGGCAATGGCGTTACATTGAGCATTAGCCAATCAACCGGCTCCGGTTGGGGCAGGGTTACGCTATCGGGCAAGCTGATAAGCACGCGCCCCATCCCGGGGCCGCCGGCCGCGACGTATGCGGTGTATATATACGGCGCGTCGGTATCGAGCAGCTTGGAGATTACCAGCACCGATCACGGGGAGGACGTTTATGTATCGGGTTTCTCGGATTATACCCATACGGGCGGAACTCTCCACAACTGCGGTATTGGCGTTTACGGCGGCGGCTCGGCGGCGATAACCGGCGGCATCGTGCATAGCATGAGGGTGTCGGGCACCGAATCTTCGGCTGATATAACCGGCGGCACGGTTGGAAGCACGTCGCTTAACAAACGCGCTCTTTATGTATATCCGGGTGGCTACGCCGCAATTTCGGGAACGGCGGCCATCGTCTCGGCCGACACAAACGCTAACGGCGGGACGATAGTCAATACCGGCGGAACGGTAGTCAATATCGGCGGAGTCTACGACACTATCGGTGGAACCTTAACAATCTCCGGCGGCACGGTGTCGAACCTCGCGGCGGCGGGGGGATGCGCCGTTCGTAACAACGGCAAAGGCGCGGTGACTACCATTTCCGGCGGGGATATTACCGCCCGGAATGCATCAACCTATGCCAACAAGGGAGGGGTGGTTGTCAACGGCGGCGACGGCGTCATGGAAATATCGGGCGGCAAGATAACCCTTGACCAACCTACGGGCTGGGCGGTTATGAGCGGTACGGGTACTCTCACAATTTCCGGAACAGCGGACATCTATAAGTCGGGTGTCAATGGGTATGCAGTGTATTCCAACGGTTCCGGAGACAGCACCATCGTTACGAGCACGAACATCATAGGCGGTACAATTCGGTGTGATTCCTGCGCCGCCGTTAGTGGCGGCGGCGCAGGCTCCATGACTACCATATCGGGGACGGCGGATATTACCTCCGCTAATAGAATTTACACTGTCACCTTTGGCTCCAACTCTAAAGTGAGCCTTCTCGGCGGCACTATAACAAACACTGCGGATACCGGCGCGGCAATCTTTTGCGGCATGAAAGCCTCTGCGGGATGGCTTACGCTCGGCGGTTCCCCCACGCTTAATGGGTACTTTGAAATCAGGATGGGTTACACGTATATGTATGGCTCTAAAGTAGAACCGACGGAAATAACGATTCTTACATCCGGCGAACACGCTTTTGCGCCGGGCGACAAAGTCTACGGTTTGGAGATGTGGGTATGTGGTGGAGAAGAGGGGCGCGTTATGCTTATAAACGGCGCAGCCTTTGCCCAGAACTTTGCCTTAGACACATCGCAAAGCAACTCCGGCACGAGGTTCAAGCTCGCGGCAAACGGCAATGACGCGGTTGCGACCCAAAACAATACCTACGAAGTAAGCTTCGCCCTAAACGGAGCCACCGGAAAGGTGCCTACGAGTTTCCGCGTGATGGAGGGCGGGACGATCGGCGTGGAGTCTAAGCCGTCAACGAAGCCGTACCTTTCTCCATCCGTCGCCGGCTTATGCCCGCAGGGCAAATGCGCGAATGACGGCGATTGGCACATCGACCAAGGCGGCGACCCTGGCGAGGCGTTTGTGTTTAGCGGCGCCGGCGTGACCGGAAGGCCTGTGCTCGGAAATACCAAGCTGACGCTGAAGTGGACGGATAAGGTCTCCGTGCTTGAAGTGTCCCGGGAGGTTCCGGGCGCGCCGAAGCAGGGAACCGCCGTAATCGCGCCGGTAGTCATACCGGCGGGCGAGTTCACGGTTGGGCCGAACCCGGTGGCGAAGCATGCGGGCGCTGTTAGCTTCTTTTGGAGCGGGGCGGCCGTTAAGGGGGGCAAGCTCTTCGTTTACGACGCTTCGGGCAACCTCGTCAAGAAGATAAGCGTCTCCGGCGCCGGCACGGGCGCGGCGGCGTCTTGGGATTTGACGGACGCCAAGGGGCGGCCTGCGGCGAGCGGGACGTATGCGGCCAAGGGCGTTATCAAGACGAATAGCGGAAAGTCGGAAAAGGTCTCGGTGTTGCGGGGGGCTAGGTAAATCGCCGGTTGCTTACGGCTGATTATTAATTGATGACGGGGATGGGCGTCAATGCGCCCGCCCCTTTGTTTTTGGGGATGCCAATAATCAACGCCAAAAGAATTTAAAGATTTTGATTTTAAGATTTTGACGTTTGACTTTGACTTTGACTTTGTGTGGCGGCTCTGCGCCACACGTTATGAAGCCGTAGGCTTCGTCTGAATAAAGAATTTAAAGATTTTGATTTTAAGATTTTGATTTTTCGGTGGAATGCATTATTTTATATTATTATGGCTGTTTTTCCGTCAAATTATGGCGAAATAGCCCCGTATGTAACTATTAAGAACCGGACTCAAACAGGGGACTTGACAGCGATGGCGCCTTACAAAGTGTTGTTTGTCGACGACGAGGATTATATCCGCTCGATGCTGACGGCTTATTTTAGCGACAAGTTTGACACGGGCACGGCGGCTTGCGCGGCGGACGCGTTGGAGGTTTTGGGGCGCGAGCGTTACGATATTGTGGTTTCCGACGTCAATATGCCCGGGATGAACGGGCCCGATCTCTTGGCCGAGGTGCACAAGCTCCACCCCGGGGTGAAGGCGGCGCTCCTTACGTCGTCCAACATCGACGAGTACGTGACGTTCGCGCGGGAGAACGCGGTGAACAGCATAATCCCTAAGACGGTACCGTTCAACTTCGCCGAGATAGAGCGGATAATCTTAGGGCTTCTGACGGGCGAGGTCTTTGGGCTTGCGCGCTACCTGCGCCCTGAGGACGGCTCGGTGGCGGCTAAGTTTTGCATCAAGTCGTCGTCGGAAGCGCAGGCGGCGCGGGAAAGGGTTGTGGATGAGGTAATCGCGAAGTTCGGGAGTTCCGGGGACACCGGGCTTGTGCTTGACGAGATTTTGATGAACGCCATCTACCACGCGCCCTCCCTTGCGGACGGTTCTAAGAAGTATATGCAGTATTCGGATGTGGAGCTTGAGGAGTCGGAGTACGTGTACCTTGAGTTCGGGTACGATTCCGAGAAGTACGGCATCTCGGTTTTGGACAAGTGCGGCGCGCTGACGCGCGAAGTCATCTTGGGCAAGATAGAGCGCCAAATAACGGGGGAGGGGTACATGGACGATTCGGGGCGCGGCCTTCATATGTGCCGCCTCTTCACCGACCGCCTGATAGTAAACATCGAGCAGGGGAAGCGGACCGAGGTCGTCGTAATGAACTTTTTGAATAATAAGTATAGCGGATACAAACCTATCTATATAAATGAAATATAATTCGGTTAAAGCTTGCGGGCAGGGTAGGCGGCCATTTGGCCGCCTACGTCTTTCGCGCGCATAGAACGGGAGGTACGGTGCTCAACCATTGTCGCGGCCGGAAGATTAAACTGCACGGCTTCAACAATCTAACGAAGTCGCTCAGCTTCAATATCTACGATATTTGCTACGCTGCGTCCAAGTCCTCGCAGAACGACTATTTGGAGTACATCGACAAGGAGTACAACTCCGAGAAGCTGCGCAGCATCCTCGAAGAGGTGACGAATATCATAGAGGCGCGGATAGTGAACATCTCAACTCAGGACTACGACCCGCGCGGCGCGAGCGTCACGATACTCATAAACGAGGGGCACGACCCCAAAGGCGAAGGCGTAGTCGCGCACCTAGACAAGAGCCACATCGCCGCGCACACGTACCCGGAAAACAACACGGCCAACGGCATAGCCACGTTCCGGGTCGACATAGATATCTCGACATGCGGGACGATCTCGCCGCTCAAGGCGCTCGACTTCCTCATAGACAGCTTCGACTCCGACATCGTGCTCATGGACTATAGGGTCCGCGGCTTCACGCGCGACACAAAGGGGAGGAAGATATACATAGACCACGACATAACGTCGATTCAGGATTATATATCGGACGATATTTTAGACAAGTACACGGCGTACGACATAAACATCGTCTCCGACAGCATATTCCACTCCAAGATGCAGCTCAAGAGCATGAAACTTGAGAGATACCTCTTTGGCTCCGACTCCGACAAGATGTCTAAGGCCGGCAAGACGAAGGTGCGCACGCTCCTTAAAAAAGAGATGCAGGAGATTTTTGAATGCAGAAATATTTACGATAGGGAAACATGAGATGGCGAGGATAATAAAGAGGCGGCGGCTGTACCAAGAGGCTCTGAATCCGGCGTTTGGGTACTTCTACACAATTAAAAAGACGCTGCGCAAGGCGTCCACCAAGTACCAGAAGATAGAGCTTGTCGACACCGACGAATTCGGCAAGACCCTTCTCATAGACGACATCACGCAGGTCGCCGAGAAGAACGAGTTCATGTACCACGAGCCGATGGTTCACCCGGCGCTGTGCGGCCATCCGAGGCCCGAGAGCGTCTTGATTGTGGGCGGCGGCGATGGCGGGATAACCCGCGAGGTGCTCAAGTACCCGACCGTTAGGCGCGTCGAGTTAGCCGAGCTCGACGGGGGCGTGGTCAGCTTTGCGAAGAAGTACTTAGGCGGCATCCACGGCGGGTGCTTCGACGACCGCAGGGTAAACGTCAACATCACGGACGGCCGCAAGTTCGCCGAAGATCACCCCGGCGAATTCGACGTGGTGATAATGGACATGACCGACCCGTTCGGCCCATCGTGCATGCTTTACACAAGGGAGTTCTACCGCTTGGCAAGGAGGGCTATGCGCGATAGGGCCGGCATCTACGCCATGCACTCCGAGTCACCCGTGTCGCGCCCCGATGCGTTCGCGTGCATCTGCAAAACGCTCTCGGCGGTCTTCAAGCACGTAAACCCGATGTATATGTACATACAAATGTACGCCGTGCTCTGGTCTATGGCTATGGCCTCCGACAAGATAGACCTAAACGCCGTAAAGCCCGCCGCCATCGACAGAAAGTTAGCGCGGCTAGGAATCAAAGGCTTAAAGATGTACAACGGCGCGACGCACGCCGCCATGCTAACGCCGTACCCGTACATACAAGACGTCCTGCGTAAACCGGCAAGAATCATTACAGACGCGAAACCGGAGTTCCCGGACAATTTTTTGCATTGATTTTGCGGCAATCTTACGGTGATTTCGCATAGGCGCGGTAGATTGTGTGTAGTATTGATTATATGAATTTTTGCCGTTGATGTTGCCGTACCGATTTTCGCGCCCTATGGGCGCATGTTTTAAAAAGTATCCTCCCCTTAATTATGAGGGGAGGATATTGATAGGAGGGGTGATTATAAGTCGGGGCGTTACGGGGCGGAGCCCCGTCCCCAAAAGATTTTAAAGATTTTGACCTTATCTTTTGTTGGAGGAAAGACACCATTTTATGGAATTTAACAGAGTGCAGGAATTGGCGTTGCAGCACGGCACCCCCGTCCTCTTCCTCTCCGAGGGCCGCGCGAGGGAGTCCTACAGAAATCTCTCCGCCGCGCTCCCCGGCGTCGACCTTTACTACGCCGTCAAGTCGAACGCGCAGCCGGAACTCATATCAATGCTCGACGGCGAGGGCAGCTTCTTCGATGTCTGCTCGAACGGCGAGATAGATGTCCTGAAAGGTCTCGGCATTAGCGCGTCCCGCTGCATCCATACGCACCCAATCAAACGCGACGGCGATATACGCTACGCGCTGGACTACGGCCTGACGATTTTCGTGGTTGACAACGAGGACGAGCTCGCAAAGTTCATCCCGTACAAAGACAGCGCCGAATTGCTTATAAGGATGAGTATACAAAACCCAGGTTGCCTTGTCAACCTGTCGCAAAAATTCGGCGTAGCGCCCGAAAAGACCTACGATCTGATAAAGAAAGCGCACGGCATGGGCCTGCGCGTTAAAGGGATATCATTCCACGCCGGTTCGCAGAACGAGAACCCGCTCAAGTACATAGAGGCCTTAGAGTATTGCAAGGACGTCTGCGGCAAGGCCGCGCTCGCCGGCATCGACATAGAGGTAATCGACATAGGCGGCGGCTTCCCGATATCCTACCTAACGCAGGTGCTCCCGATGGCCGCGTTCTGCCAGCCGATAGTAGACTATCTTTCTAGGTATTTCACCAGCTACCGGATAATAGCCGAGCCCGGCCGCGTGCTAAGCGGCCCGGCCATGACGCTCGCCGCCAAGGTCATAGGCCGCTCGTACCGCAACGGCGCGTGGTGGTACTATTTAGACGAGGGCCTATACGGCAGCTTCTCCGGCAAGATGTTCGACCACGCCGACTACCCGATGTTCCTAACGCGCCCGGGCGAGCGGCAAAACTCGGTGCTCGCGGGCCCGACGTGCGATTCAATAGACGTGCTGTACGAAAACATCAGCCTGCCGCCGCTCGAGATAGGCGACATCCTAGTTTTCGAGTCGATGGGGGCGTACACGGTGGCGAGTTCGAGCAATTTTAACGGGTTTCCTAAGGCGAAATTAGTAGTGGTGGAATGATGTGTTGATTTACAGCTTTTCGCGCCCCGTGGGCGCATATGTTAAAACAGTATCCTCCCCCGCCTCTTCTTTTGGGGGAGGATATTGAGCGCAAAAAACGCGCTCGCGATAAACACGGTGGGCGATAAGGCCGCCCTCGATAAACACGGTGATAGGTGGGGGCTAATGTATCGGGGCGTTACGGGGCAGAGCCCCGTCCCCAAAAAAAGAATTTAATGATTTTTAACTTTAAAAGATTTAAAAGATAAGGAAAAAAAATATGAATTCCCTCATCAGCTGCCCGATGGAAAACGAGACTTCCATTTGGCTTCAGAACTTAGTTTGCGGCCACTCCGGCCTGCTCATCAAGGCCAAACAGCCTGTATTCTGCGGCTCGAGCCCGTTTCAGAAGGTTGAGGTCTTCGACACATACCGGTTCGGCCTAACCCTCTGCCTCGGCGGGACGGTCGTGCTCACCGAGCGCGACTACGAGCCATACCACGAGATGATGGTCCACCCCGCGATGCTGGCGCACCCGAACCCCAAGAGGGTCTGCATAATCGGCGGCGGCGACGGCGGATGCCTTAAAGAGGTTCTCAAGTACGAGGGCGTAGAGAAAGTTGTGGTGGTTGAGATAGATAGCCTTGTCAAGGAAACCGTCGAAAAGTACATCCCCTGCTTCGCCGCCGGTTTTAGCGACCCGCGGGTCGAGGTGGCGATCGACGACGGGTACGACTACTTCAAGGGGTCGAAGGAGCGCTTCGACATAGTCTTTGTAGACTCCTACGATCCGGGCGGCCCCGTGCGCAGCCTTGAGACCGCCGACTTTTTCGGCAAGGCCGCCGCCGCCGTGGGCGTGGAGGGGATAGTGGTAGTGCAAACCGATTCGCCCACGCTGAGATCCGACGCGCTGCGGCAGACGATAACGCTCGCCACCGCCGTCTTTAGCCGCTACAAGCCCTACATCAGCTCCCTAAGGTCGTTCCCCGAGGGGATCTGCAGCTTCCTAATCCTATCCAACAACGGCGCAACGATAGACGGCTTCGACAAAGAGCGCTACCAAAAAATCGCCGACTCCTGCGCCTACTACAACGAGGAGACGCACGTCGGGGCATTTTTGCTGCCGAGGGATATCAGGGGTATTATTAATAGCTTTTGATGTTGGCCTTGGCGTTGACGTTAAAAAATCAAAGTCTTTAAAGCCTTTGGCTTTAAAGATTTTTTATTTTTTTATTTACTTCCCCCCCGCCCATAAAATATTTTACAATTATTCGTAACCTTAAACTTCAACCCTATATCCGATTGAACCCGCATGGAAGAGCTATTGAAATTTCTTTGGGTCATCAATTTTCTCTTCTTCTCTCTTATTCTTGTCTTCCTTTGGAGTAAGGTCGTCATAATAAATAAGAGGTTGAAAGCGGTCAAAAGGCTTCTCACCATCGGCTCGGAGATCGACGGTGAGCACGAGAGGCTTGGCGTGGATAAAAAATAAGAGAGGTTAGGGTATAGTGGAGTAAAGCGGTTGCCTCGGTTTTTGTGTCTTTTTGGGTGCGAGGAAGGAGGGGTTAGCTTATTTTAGCGCTTGGTGGCGCGATAAATCTTTGCTGAAGTCACGGCGTAATCACCAAAGTCATCGAAAAGCCTCCAAAAAGACGTAGATACGAGAGATATCGATCGCAAGAATCGAAAATCGGGCGCGCGGGCGCATATAACATGAGATGTCACCGGTGTGGCGACGGGCGTAGCCGCGGCCAATCAAAACTGCCTATGCAGGATACTTTCAAATTCGGAGAGGTTTTTAACATGGAGTGTATTATGGAAAAGTACGTAGGATATTTTCTATTAGTAGTCATCGCGTTGCAGTTAGTTACGGTAATTATCCTTTTGGCCGGCAAAAGAGGCGGCCGCGGCCACCACGGGCACAGGCGGCCGGGCGCGCCTACCGGCAACGAGGGCCACAGGCCCGATAGGGGGGGGCCGCAGGGGGGGGGCGACCCGCGCCGCGCGGGCAACGCCAAGAATAGCGGCAAGCGGAAGCCCGCCGGCGACGGCAGGGGCGGGGGGGGCAGGCCGCCGCAGCAGCAAGGGC
>JAIRUL010000099.1 GCA_031254445.1 Chitinispirillales bacterium | reverse complement strand
CGAGGTGGATGCGCTGGACGGAGACCGGCGATATAAACGTAAAATCGTCGAGCCCCCACGCTAAGTCCGCGTCGGCGACGAGCCTGCCGCCCGGCAGCAAATCGGCGTTCGGGACGAACTGGAGCGACGACCAGCGCGTGACGGCAAACGCGGCGCAGAGCGCGCCGGCCAAGAATATTGCGGCGCAAAGGTATGATAGCCTGCTTATCCTATTCAACCGACGAGCCTCTTCCGTTATTAGTTATGCCGCCTTTGCGCCATCAAGCCGCCGCAGTGTCAACTGTTGTACCTATCCTCTTCTTCCGCCCCGTCCTGCGCGCCGCCGCCCGCATCCGCCTGCTCGGGCGGCGGATCCATGCCGCTATCGTCGGGGCCGCCGGAGGCCTCGTAATCGCCCTCGTCGCCGCCCGCATAGGAACCGGCGTTAGACGAGTAGGAGCCGTCGGAGCCGTAGTCCGGCGAGTTGTCCGCCTGCATTCCCGGGGGCGCGGGCAGCCTGTCGCGGATGTCCTTGAGCAGCTTTATGATGATGTCGTTCTGCCTTATCAAGCGGTCGTTGTTCGAGCCGTAGTTGTTGTTGCGGTTGTATCCGTACCCGCCGCCGCTCCCGCCCCTATAGCCGCCGCCTCCCCCGCTATAGCCGCTATTGTACCCGCCCGACCCGCCCTCCATGCGCCTGCCGCGCTGCTGGGAATTAGAGTAAGGCTGCGACCCGCCGTGCTGCTGGCCGCCGCTATAGCCGCCCTTGTATCCCTGGGAGTAGCCCCCCCCGCCCTGATTCTGATACCCGCTGCCGCCGTTATTATCGCCGCTGTACTTGGGTATTGGCCTGCGAACAAACGCCCCCTGACCTTGGTTCGAGCGGTTTTGATCATCGTTGTACATGCCGGAAACTCCTTTCATTTTACAATTGCGCCGCACTGTGCGCCGTCTGAATTAAGATTAAAATAATTGATTATTGGTGAATCATACAAAATTTTTTGTTATTGGGCGTGAACGCCGTAAGCGGCGCCGTCTTAGCCGGCAAGCCCCTGCCTAGTAAACCAGTCTATCAAAAAATCGCCGCCCTCGTCGGCGGCGCATATATGCTCGCACCGCGCCTTATTCCTGAACCAAGTCATCTGGCGCTTGGCGTAGCGCCGCGAATTCCGCTTTATCAGCTCGACCGCCCGCGCCATGCCGGCCTCGCCCCTCTCGACCGCAAAGAGCTCCCGATAGCCCACGCACGCCATCCCCGGGCTCCGCTCGCCGTACCCCATGCCGCGCAGGCGCAAAAACTCGCCCCACAGCCCCTCCGCGGCCATCGCGTCCACGCGCCGGTTTATCCTATCGTACAAAACATCCCGCGGGCGGCTTATCGCTACAACCCGAAAATCTACATCTTGCGGCAAGCCGCGCTCTTCTTGCAGGGACGACAACGGCCGCCCTCTCCTATAAAATACATCCAGCGCGCGCAAAACCCTCTGTAAATCGTTCGGATGGATATTGGACGCGCCTACCGGGTCGACCCCCCGCAGCCGCTCGTGCAGCGCCCCCGCGCCGCGCCCCCGCGCCTCATCGAGCAAACTCTCCCGCAGCCCCAAATCCGCCCCGGGAAGCCGGCGCGCGCCGCCGCGCAATATATAGAAATATAAACCCGCGCCGCCGCAAATCAAAATCTTTTTTCCGCGGCCGCGCGCCTCCCTGATTATCCGCAGCGCATCCTCCGCAAACGCAAACGCCGAATACGCCTCCGACGGATCCAGCACGTCAATCAGCCAATGCCGAACCCGCTCCCGCTCCCGCGCCGTCGGCTTGGCGGTCCCCACGTCCATATGCCTATATATCTGCCGCGAATCGCAAGACACAACCTCATACCCGAACTCCTCGGCCGCCCGCAAAACAAACGAGGTCTTCCCCGCAGCCGTCGGCCCCAAAATTACAGGAACAATTATCTTTTCCATTTTTCCGCAGGGCGCATTTTGTATATTTATATATTGGGCGTTTATGTAGGCGTATGATTATACGATAAAATATACATTATGGGTTGTGGGATATCAAGAAAAATTTTACGGCAGGATGAGGGGATGAATAAAAAGAGCACCCGTAAGGCCAATAAGGACGGCGGCAACGACGCCCCGCAGAGAAAGAAATCGCCGCTGATATCAATGCTGCTATTATTATTGATACTACCCGCCGCCGCGTTCCTGCACCCGCAAACCCGCGCCAAAACCGCCGCCATCCTCGCAAGCGCCAAACATATCATAGCCGTCATAAAAGAAAACCCCGCCCCGGGGACGGAAAAATCAACCCCCGGCGTTTCCGACGCCGCCTTAAAATTCCAAAACGCCCTAGTAGCCAAATTCACCGAATTAGAACTGCGCGACAACGACTACTCCATCCAGTACTTCCCAAAAGACAGCGCGATAGAAATCAAAGCCTCCGTCCCCCGCGGCCGCCCCACCGAGTGGGTGATCTGGAACCTCTCGGCCGTTGCCCCGCAGCCGACGTACCGCGTGGACGACTGCGTCTGCGCCTCCGAGGCCAACTGCACTATCACGTTCAAAAGCTCAAACCCGAAGCAACCCAAGGTCGTCCTAAAGATACAGCAATCCAACCGCTATATGTCGAACACCGCGAAGATGGCGATCCTCATAGAAAACTTCGGCTTCGAGGCGGACGCGTCGACGGCCGAGTACCTCTCGTTCCCCGAACCGCTCACAGTCGCCCTCGTCCCCGCGCGAAAACTCGCCACATGGACCGCGCAGATAGCCGACGAGTACAAAAAGGAGATCGTAATGCTCCTGCCGATGGAACCGCTCCCGCAGCAATACGACAAATACAAAGAGTCGATGGTGATGATACACTACAGCGACGACAACATCCGCGGCCTTATCGCGCAAGCCGCCGCCGCCATCCCCAACTTCGCCGGGATCTGCAACTTCCACGGCGGCAAGGTGATGGAGGACTCGCGGGCGTTGGGGATAATCCTCTCGGAGGTCAACAAGCGCAAAGCGTATTTCGTCTATACCGACATCTCGAAAAAATCCGTGGCCCCTCAGCTGACAAAATCAACGAAAACCCCAAGCGCGCCCGTGCAGGGGACAATAGACGCGGGGCTATCGCTAGAGCAAGCGCGCGAACGCCTGCGCAGGTACGCCATAGCGGCGGAGAAAACCGGTAAAATCCTAATTAAAGCCCAGCCGTCGCCCGCGTTCATAAAGGCGCTCAAGGAGGAGGCGGAAACGATGAAGAAAAACGGCATACGGTTAGTTTACGTCTCGGAATTGACTAAGTAGGGCTCGGCGAGATGCGACGGCTGTGACTAAGGAGGCCACTTTTTAAAATATGCGCCCGAAGCGGGCGCAAAAACCGATACGTCCAAAATCAACACATCAGCGCACTAGAATATCAAAGTCACTTATTGTAAAACAAATATCCTTGAAAATTTGCTAGAGAGATGCTGTCAGCCGCGCTGTTGCAGTATCCACGGGAATATCTAATTATAACAGCATAGTCATCATATTGAAACATACGTTTTTTGGGCCTATCAATATTCTCATCATCGCACCCTATCACCGACCCCTGCAACGGAAGACCAAACTTCCTGCCGTCTTTATGCACATTTATAGTTAACCGCCAATCTTCTAAATCACAACTGATTTTCTTCTTGTCACGTTCCAGGCTGTCCGTATCGCAATCTATAACGGCAAAAGTATTAAAACTATTGAGGTTGTGGATCTCATTGGTCTCATAAGCGTTATAGTAAAAATTCTTTTTTTCTTCAGCACGCTCCGTTCTTGACCTCAACCTGTAAAAACGGCTGCTTACGCTAACATTAAGGAGAGCAAGGCTATCGCTAAAAAACGGCTGTACGCTCTCTTTCCCATACCTGTCGTTTAGATACTCTATCTTACTTGAGATTTTTTCCCACTCTTCTTTCCCAATATTTTTGGAAAATTCTTCAAACACCGCTTCGCTAAACAAAGGAATCTTTTGACCGCCCAAATACCCGTTCAACTCCGAAACCAAAATATGCTTAGTAACATTCGGAACGCTCCAATAGCCGAACGAAACAAACAGCGCAATCGCGGCAAACGATATGGGTATCCACTTGATGCGCTCCGCCTTCGTAAGAACAAGGTAGATGTAAATTCCGTAAAACCAAAGGTTCACGAGCAAAAGATAGCCCCGGTGAATGGTAATGCCGTAATCTCCCATGCGGCGGAAAATTCCAACCGTCATGAGCGCGAGAAGCGGTAATATCATCAAGCCAAAATAGCGGGTCAGAAAAACAATAAACCTATTCCTCCCCTCAAGGCGGGCGGGATACAAGAGCGCTATTATCAATAGCCCGCTGACCGCAAGGGTAGACACCATATACGAAACCATGCCCTTGGGCAACTCCCACTCAAAAACAATCTTAAAGAGATAAACATATAGAATAAGCGCGTAAATCGCCGCAATCGGCGTTAGTATGTACAAAGCGAAAATTTTTAAGTACCTGTTTAAGGAAATTTCCTCGCTACATTTGGAGGTTTTGTCAGGAATACTTGCCAAAAAATAAATCGTGACAAATAAATTAAAACACAGCGTCGACAAATAACGGTATGAGTTTTCTAAAAAGTCACTTACGCCCAGCAACGATTCTATAGCAAACATCGCAAGGCAGAGCCCGCCATAGATAACCATCCCAAAGAATTGCGCAAGCGCAAGCTGAAGAACCATTTGTACGGAAAAATTCCAAAACGCCCTATCCTTGCCACGAGCAAGAAAAGAAACAAAAAATATCGACAAAAACGCAACAATCCCAATAACGGCAAGTTCTATCATCTTGGCCACGCTAAATTCAAAAGCTTCCGGCAAATAAAGGCAGTACACGCCCCAAAAAAGCGTCACGGCAACCGTAATAACCTGCTGCCTCAGATAATCAACAACATCCTCAAGCCACAGCACGGCCGCCAAACTAATAAATATGCCAATAGCAAGACAAATATCCACACGGCTATGGACGATGCCAAAAAACGTGCCTTTCCTAATAAACAGCAACGCCGCCCAGCCCACCGTAAGCAAAACGGTTACCGGAAAACGCTTTACCGAAAACAGCAACTTTTCGGTTACCCGGCTGACGGAAAAAATATTTTTCATGCTTACCTCCATACACCAGTGGATTGTTAGGATGTAACAACAAATTCAGCGCCTCAAAGAAAAAATATACGTTATGCCGCCCCCCTGCCCCCGGCCAGCTCCTCGCGGGCGGCTTCCAGGAATTTGTAGAATTCCGGGCCTTGGTAGTCGGTGTACGTCCAGGAGAAGTGGCGGAAGCGGCCCTTGCGGTAGTGCAGGGTTACCTCGCCGAAGATGCCTTCGCCTAGGTATAGGCGGTGGTAGAAGTCTTTGGAGGAGGCGAGCACCAATTTGTCTTTGGCTAGATACCCGGGGTCGATGTTTACGGCGCGTTTTCCGCTAACGGAGAACTGCGATTCTATCTGATTGGTATGATTTTTTATCGACGGCAGGCGCGAGCGGTCTATGGGGGCCTTGAAGATGAGGTAGTACTTGAGCAGCCCCTCCCCCATCTCCTCCTCGTAGTACCTAGACCAAGAAAACTCAATAGGCCCAAACCGCCCGCCGACCTCCCCGTAGGCAGCCGTTAGCAGTTCTTCAATGGGGCGGGCGTCAAAATCCCGCCTGTGCATGACCGCGGCTAATAGTTTGACATCTTTCGGTTTATAGATTTCGCCCATACCGATAATATACATTTGGGGCTTGCGGGGGCGACGGGCGAAAATTATATTTATAAAGATTTTGATTTTAATGATTTTTGATTTAATATTTTGATTTATACATCCAAACCCCAATAAGGAGGGTACTGCGAGTGAACATCGTGGTATGCATCAAACAAGTCCCCGGCACCACCCAGGTGAAGATCAACCCTGAGACCGGCACGCTTATCCGCGACGGCGTGGAAGCGGTGGTGAACCCTTTCGACGAGTACGCGATCGAGGAGGCCATACGCATCAAGGAGAAGATCGGCGGGAACGTCTTGGTCATCACCATGGGCCCCCCGCAGGCCGACGCGGCGCTGCGCAGCGCCATCGCCATGGGGGCGGACGAGGGGTACCTCGTTTCGGACCGCGCGTTCGCGGGCTCCGACACTTGGGCGACCTCCTACACGCTCTCCGGCGCGATAAAGACGCTGGGGCAGGTAGACCTCATCATCTGCGGGAAGCAGGCGATAGACGGCGACACGGCGCAGGTGGGGCCGGGCGTGGCTGAGATGCTCGGGCTGCCGTTTGTGGCGTGGGTTCGGAAGGTCGAGGGCATAACCGACGCATCCATCAAGGTCGAGCGGCTCATGGAGGAGGGGTACGACGTCGTGGAGATGCCGCTGCCGGGGCTTATCACCGTTGTTAAGGAGATAAACGAGCCGCGCATGGCCTCGCTCAAGGGGAAGATGCGGGCGAAGAGCGCGGAGATAAAGAAGATAGACGCCTCCACGATGGAAGTCGACCCAGACCGCATCGGGCTTAAGGGCAGCCCCACGCAGGTGTTCCGCTCGTTTGTGCCGGAGCGCAAGGGGGGCGGGGAGAAGATAACCGGAGAAACCGCGGAGCTAGCGCAGAAAGCGGCGTCCGTCATCCAAAACCTTGGCGTTGTGAAATAAAGGAGCGCATATAAATGGGAATTAAGATCTCTCTTGAGAAGTGCATCGGGTGCAGCTTGTGCGTGCGCGCGTGCGCGCTTAACGCCATAACCGTCGCGGACAAGAAGGCCGCGATAGACACGGCGAAGTGCAACCTCTGCGCGGCGTGCGTGGAGGCGTGCAAGAAGTATCAGGCTATAACCATCACCAAGGAAACCAGCTCTAAGATTAACGTGAACGACTACGCGAACGTCGCGGTCTTCATAGAGCAGCACGGCGGCAAGGTCGCGGGGGTCTCGTTCGAGATGCTCGGCGAGGGGCGCAAGCTGGCGGATCAGCTCGGCGAGAAGCTCGTAGCGGTGCTGCTTGGTTCCGGCATGGCCGAGGCGGCGGGCGACCTCGTGAAGTACGGGGCGGACAAGGTGGTCTACTTCGACTCGCCGGAGCTTGCGATGTTTAGGGACGACACCTACGCGGCGCTGATGTGCGAGTTCGTCGACAGCGACAAGCCCGCGATACTTTTGGCCGGCGCGACGGCGGTTGGGCGGTCGTTCATCCCCAAGGTCGCGGCGCGCGTTTGGGGCGGTCTGACGGCGGACTGCACGAAGCTCGACATCGACACCGAGCGGAGGCTGCTCTTAGGCACGCGCCCGGCGTTCGGCGGGAACCTCATGGCGACTATCATCGCCCCGCACCACAGGCCGCAGATCGCCACGGTGCGCCACAAGGTGATGAAAGCGGCGGCGCGCGACGACGGGCGCATCGGCGACATCGTGGTGAAGAAAGTTGACGCGTCGAAGATAGCCGAGCGCACGAAGATTTTGGACTTTGTGCGGGAGGTGGAGTCTACGGTGAACATCACCGAGGCGGACATCATCGTCTCCGGCGGGCGCGGGATGGGCAAGGCGGAGAATTTCGAGCTGATACGCGGCCTCGCTGAGGCTTTGGGCGGCGCGGTGGGCGCGAGCCGCGCGGCGGTCGACGCCGGATGGATACCGTACAGCCATCAGGTGGGCCAAACCGGGAAGACGGTCTGCCCGAAGCTCTACATCGCCTGCGGGATATCGGGGTCGGTGCAGCACATGGCGGGGATGCAGTCGTCGGACTACATCATCGCCATCAACAAGGATCCGGCCGCCGACATCTTCCAGATCGCGAACCTCGGCCTCGTGGGCGACGCGCTGCAGGTGCTGCCGGAGCTGACGCGGGCGTTCAAGGAGAGAGGGTAACGGGATACGAGCATGAAATTATCGATAGGCATGCCTAAGGGGAGCTTAGAAGAATCCACCTTCGCGCTCTTCAACAAGTCCGGCATTCACATAAGGCGCGGGGGCCGCTCCTACTACCCGGAGTGCGACGACCCGGAGCTTGATTTAATAGTGATGCGCCCGCAGGAGATCCCCCGCTACGTCGAGCAGGGGGTCATCGACGCGGGGATAACGGGCCAAGACTGGGTCGCCGAGAACGGCGCGTCCGTGGTCGAGGTGACGGAGCTGCGCTACAGCAAGGCGTCGCGCGGGAAGTGCCGCTGGGTGCTCGCCGTGCCGGAGGAGAGCCCGTTCAAACGCGCGGAGGACTTGTCCGGCAAGCGCATCGCCACGGAGCTGGTTGGCGCGACGCGGCGCTTCTTCGAGTCGAGGGGGGTAAACGTCGACGTCGAGTTCTCGTGGGGCGCGACGGAGGTCAAGCCCCCGCGGCTCGCCGACGCGATAGTGGACATCACCGAGACCGGCTCGTCGCTAAAGGCGAACCGCCTGCGCATCATCGACACGCTGATGGAGACCTGCACGGTAATCATAGCCAACAATAGCTCGTGGGCCGATACGGAGAAGCGCGGGAAATTAGAGAACCTGACGATGCTCCTGCACGGCACGCTCGACGCGGAGAACTACGTTGGGCTCAAGTGCAACGCGGAAGAATCCATACTCGGCGAGGTAATAAAAATCCTGCCCGCTCTAAACGACCCGACCGTGTCAAAGCTGTCGAAGAGCGGGTGGTGCGCGGTAGAGACCATACTGCCGGCGAAGCAGACGAAGCACATCATCCCGCTTTTGAAACGCGCGGGGGCTTCGGGGATTATCGAGTATCCGGTTAGCAAGATTATCGCTTGACGTTCTTTTTTTGAGGGGACTTATGTTATTGATTGGTATTGATTTATAGCATTTGCTGCATAAAATTTATCGTATCGTGACTAGACTGACTAACCATCAGGAGTTTCTATGCAAAAATGGCAATTACAAGAGGCTAAGACAAAATTCAGCGAACTTGTCAAGCAGACACAACTCGCCCCGCAAACTATTACCGTTCACGGCGAACCCATCGCGGTCATCGTCTCAATACAAAAATACCGCAACTTGGTAGAGCCAAAGCAAGGCATTCACGAATTCCTAAGCGCGTCGCCTCTTTCGGATGTTCAGCTTCGCTTTTCGAGAAATCCGTCTACAACCTTACGAGATATTAATTTATGAAATATCTGCTTGATACAAATGTAATTTCAGAGCTTAGAAAAAAGACCTGCAACCTAACGGTTAGAGGCACTGTCGAAAAAATAGATGCAGCCGATCTGTATTTGAGCGTTATATCCATCGGAGAAATAGAGATGGGTGTTCAAAAATTAAGTAATCAACAAAAAAAACTTGAACCTAAAATCCGCAGTAGG
>JAIRUL010000235.1 GCA_031254445.1 Chitinispirillales bacterium | reverse complement strand
TTTGTGTGGCGGCTTTAGCCGCCACACGTTATGAAGCCGTAGGCTTCGTCTGAAAAAGATTTTAAAAAGACTTTGACTTTGTTTAGCCGCCACACGTTATGAAGCCGTAGGCTTCGTCTGAAAAAAGAATTTAAAAGATTTTGACTTTAAAGTCAAAGTCAACGTCAAAATCAAAGTATAAATATGATTTATGCCCTTAGAAAAAACAATTTTTTTTACTTGATTTGTATCAATACATATATTATTTTATCTCTTTAAAGATTGCTTTTGGAGGGGTGGCCGAGCGGCTTAAGGCACAGGTTTGCTAAACCTGCGTAGGGGTAACCCTACCGGAGGTTCAAATCCTCTCCCCTCCGTAAGCTTTTTTACAGCGCTCACTAGCCATTCGCTGAACATTGAACACTGCTTTTCACCAATATCCACATAAAAAAAAAGGCGCTGCCCATGAACGATCCAAGCGTTACTTCCATCATTTTGGCCGGCGGGCAGGGAAGCCGATTGGCGCCGCTTACCGATAAGCGTTCTAAACCCGCGGTGCCTATCGGGGGGAAGTTCCGGCTTATCGACATACCTATATCCAACTGCCTAAACCACGGGATCAGGCACATTTGGGTGCTCACGCAGTTCGCCTCGGAGTCGTTGCATAGGCACATCTTCCAGACCTACCGTTTAGACTACTTCTCCAAGGGTTTCGTCTCCATCCTCGCCGCCTCCCAGACGCCGGACAACAAGGACGGCAAGAGCGGCACAGAAGGGTGGTACAAAGGCACCGCCGACGCCGTGCGCAAAAACCTCAGCAACTTCAGCAGCGCCGGCGAAAACGTCCTCCTGCTCTCCGGCGACCATCTATATAGAATGGATTTCGAAGACCTTATAAAATTCCACTGCAAAAATGACGCCGACGTAACGTTGAGCGTTATCCCTATCCCCCGCTCGCAGGTCAGCGAGCTCGGAATCCTCAAGATGGACTCCAATTGCAAGGTGATGGCCTTCAAGGAGAAATCGAAAGACGAAAAGCTGATAGACGACTTCGCGATCCCGCCGGAGCTGCGCGAGAAAGCCAAGGGGCGCTCCGAAGAGAAGACGCATGTCGGGTCTATGGGCATCTACCTATTCAAAAAGAAAGTGCTCGTAGAGATTTTGGAAAAGTTCGAGCATCACGACTTCGGCAAGGAGATAATACCGGCGGCGATAGAGAGCTGCAATGTCTACGCTTACAAATTCGACGGCTACTGGGAAGACATCGGGACAATCAAGGCGTTCTTCGACGCCCATATGCTGCTCACGTCGGACAACCCGCCTTTCAACTTTTACGACGAAAACAAACCTATCTTCACCCGCGCGCGCTTCCTGCCCGCGGCAAAGTTCAGCGGCGCCAACGTAACCTCGTCCATCGTCTGCGAGGGTTCAATAATAGGCACTGCGGCAATCTCCGAAAGCATAATAGGGGTACGCTCCATAATAGGCGACGGCTCCAGGCTTTCAAGGGTAATAATGATGGGCGCGGACTACTACAGCAACGAAAGCGACGGCCACCACGCCTCGGTAGGCATAGGAAGGAACTGCCGCATCAAAAACGCGATAGTAGACAAAGACGTCTACATAGGCGACGACGTCCGGCTGGAAAACCACCAAGACCTGCAAAACGCAAGTTTGGAACACGGGATCGCCATAAAAGACGGAATTATCATAGTCCCCAAGGGGACAACGGTGCCGTCGGGATATGCGCTTTAATTATTTTGTACGTTGACCTACCGGTTTTTGCGCCCGCATAGGGCGCATATTAAAAAAATGCCCCCCCCCAAATTACCGCATTTTCCCCCAATACGCCGCTTTTTTAAAAAAAATCAAAAAAAACCTTGAAACATCCGCAAAAGCATGGTAAAATAAAATTGAAAGGGAAAATGCGCGAGCGGCCCTTTCAAAAAAAGCCTTGCCGCCCATACGTTCGGATTCGCGAGCCGAACGCGCGGGCGCCGGGCGGCTGCGGAAGCGGTTCCATGCCACGGTAGCGAGACCGTGCCGCAAGGAGCCGCCTACGCGGAGGGTTCTTTGAGAGTTTTTGTTTTTCACTTCTTTATCAACACTAAACCTTAAAAGGGAGGTTTACCATGTTACGCAAGAAAGTCAGCGGTTTCACCCTCATCGAGCTGATGGTCGTTATCGTTATCATCGGCGTGCTGGCGAGTTTGGCTATTCCTAGGTTCACCGAGGCTTCGGCCAAGGCGAAAGTCGCGGAGGCTCCGCGGGTGTTGGCGTCGTTTGAGTCGGCTTATCTGGCGGCTCGGGCGGAGTTGTCGAAAGAGGATTTGGCGGCTCTCACGCTTGGAGACCTAGTTTTCGAAGTTCCCGGGGATTCAAGGTGGTGGACTTATCAAGAGGTGGGCGATGCTCCTGTCACGGGCCTTGAGGGCGTAGCGAAATCGGCTATGGCTAAGTTCCCGGAGGGGGGATTACTCGCCACGTCGTATGTTGAGGCTAACGATTGCTTTAATCATACGGGCGATGCCGCCGGCGACAAAATGGTTCCGAACTTCATTAAGGGCGGCTGCGCGGATTGACAAGAAAGACGGCTAATCGCGTCCTCGCGGTACAGCGCAGTTGAATGCGTTTTCCAGAAACGGGTCCTCGCGGGCCCGTTTCCTTTTCATTGGCAGGCCAACAACATCAATGCCCGCCGCCGCGTACTGCAATGGGCACGATACAGTATTTGCTATGTATAGCCTATATCTTAGCAAGCAATATCCGCGCTTTCTGCGCAAAGACGTCCGCCGGGTACTCCGCTAAAATTTTTTGGGCCGCTGCGCGCGCCTCGTCGCGGCGGCCCAATTCGTTCAGAGCCTCCGCGTAGACATATAAGTATTCGGGGCCGTTGGCCTTGTTGCCGCCGCTGCCGCCTAGCTTGATATCCGTCTTAAGGTTAATGCCGCCAGCGCCGCCCGTGCTTGCAGGCTTGCCGCCTTGAACAAGCTCCAATGCGGCAAGCGCCTCTTGGTGCCGCGAGGACGACATCAGCGCGCCGGCTAGCCTCACGGCCAGCGCCTCGCCCGGCCCGCCGCCGCGGGCAAGGCCGGATTCTTTCAGCCCCCGCATGGCGGCGTCCAAGTCGCCGGTGTAGACCCGGTGCTCCAGCTGCCCCCAAGCCTCCGCCAGGCCCTGCGGGACGTCGGCGCCGTCTAACCTCTGTATCC
Source organism: Chitinispirillales bacterium (assembly GCA_031254445.1). Classification (GTDB taxonomy): domain Bacteria; phylum Fibrobacterota; class Chitinivibrionia; order Chitinivibrionales; family Chitinispirillaceae; genus GUT77. The sequence goes on along the minus strand of JAIRUL010000235.1, from coordinate 1,376 downwards.
AGTACTTGTACCGCAGAACCTCCGCTGCCCCATGCCAGTTGGCCATGAACTTCAGCGAGTCGAGCGCGGGGGCGGCGTCGTAGGGGCGCGCGCTGAAAATCAGGCAGCGGGCGCGCCACAGCAGGCGCTCGCGCGGGCTCATAACCCACGAGGGGGTAGTGGCCGCGGCGATGTGGTTCAGCGCCTTGCCCATCTCGCCCAAAAACACGTACTGGCGGACGGCGAGCGTGTCTTTCGGGAGCGACGTGGGCAGCGAGTCTATAATCCGCGCGGACTCGCCTAAGTGTCCGGTCTCCTGATTGAGCGCCGCCGCCTGAATCTTGGCGTCCTTGCCGGCGGCGCCGGAGAGGCGCAGCCAAACCAAGGCGGAATCGCGGATCTTTAGCTGCGTGTAGGCCTGGTATGCGGTAAGCGCGGCGGCTGGGCGGGCGGCGTCGGCGCTGTCTAGCCTGCCGTGCGCGGCGACGGCGGCGGCGGCCGACAAGCGGTAGCGGCGGCGCGCGAAGTGGGACTTGGCGGCGTCGGCTAACTTCCGGCCCGCTGGCGCGGTGGGGATATCGAGCGCCTTGAGGATAGATATTTCCTCGTCAAAAAGCCCGTGGCGCCCGCAGAAGTCGGCCAAGCGGTTGCGGTAAAACGCCGTGTCGCTGGACTGGTGCGACAGCGCGCACCGGCGAAAAGCGCGCAGGGCGGCGACCATCGCGGCGGAATCGGCGTCGGATAGGAGCTGCTCCATCTGGGTAACAGCGGCGTGCTCGACGCGCTTGTCGGCGGCGGCGCGGCAAAATATAGCGGCGGCGGCGCGGTAGTCGCCGGAAAGGGACTTGATGCGGCCGTAGCGCAGGAGTTCGTGCGCGTCAAGGCGGCCCGCAGCGTCTAGCGCGCCGTATAGCGTATCGGCGGTTGGTATCCCGCCGCCCTCGCTGTAAGACGCGGCGACCGAAGACGGGTGTTCGCGGGAAGACGCGGCCCAAATGTCGATGACCCTGCCCCATAGGGCGGCGTCGCCGGAGAGCGGCTTTATCCTGTAGAGCGAAAATAGCAGGCCGACGGTAAAGCGGTTCTTCGGCGAGCGGGCGGAGAAAATTGACACGAGGGAATCATCGAGTATTTTTTTATCGATGTTGATTAATGACGACACCATCGCGGCGAAGCAGCCGTCGGCGATGTGCGGCGATTTGAACGACGAAACGATGGCCGCGCGGCGCTCTGGAACCCATTCGGAGACGTCAACGCATATTTTGCCGGATGATTGCGCGGGCGGAGCGGATTGCGCGGCGGCGGCGCCGATTATGCCGGCGGCCATTATTATCAACAATGCCGCAATTCGATTAACCATCCTCACTCCATTCCCGCACGAATGCCCACATGCACCC
>JAIRUL010000231.1 GCA_031254445.1 Chitinispirillales bacterium | reverse complement strand
AGAGAACCTAAGTTACAAAACCGGGAACTCCTGGTGTTATGGTGGCGCTGAATCGAACTGCAAAAAATACAGCAGGCTGTACGATTGGGGAACGGCGGTTAAGGTTTGCCCGAGCGGGTGGCGTTTGCCGGATACTGCGGGGTGGAATAGGCTTATGGCTGCAGTCGGCGGGGTAAGAAAAATCGATGATGAAGATAGGGAGGCCTATTACGATGTTGCGGGTAAAAAGCTTAAATCAAAAACGGGTTGGAACGAGGGTGGCAACGGCACCGATGAGTTTGGATTTTCGGCTTTGCCCGGCGGCTACCGCAACGACTCCGGCGGCAGCTTCGACTTTGTCGGCTACAGCGGCTACTGGTGGAGCGCGACGGAGTACGGGAACGGCAACGCGTACAGCCGGGGCATGGACTACGACGGCGGCGGCGTGTACGAGTACGACAGCGACAAGAGCAACGGCTTCTCGGGGAGGTGCGTAGCCCAGGACTAAGGTGCGCCGGTTCGGGGGGATTATCTATCGGGGCGTTACGGGCTCCACCTCAGTCCCCAAAAGATTTAAAAGATTTTGACTTTACTCCTCCTTCAGCACCCCAATCAAATCCCGGCTGCGCGGCATCCGCGCCCATAGGCCTATTGCGATCGAGCCTATCCCGCATGATAGTACAATAAATAATAGGCAAATAATTCTGGCAACGCTCGAAGCTTTGAATTCTGCCCCGCTTGCGAGCATGGCCGGCAGGAGGCCGGCTAGCGCTCCTGCAAGCGCGATGGCGGCGTGCTCCGAGAATAGCATACGTTTTATGGCGCGGACGCCGAACCCTTGGGCGAGGAGCAGCGCAAACTCGCGCCGCCTCTCTTCTATGCCGCGCACGACTATAATCCCCATTCCGGCGCACCCTAGCATTAGGCCCATCATTCCCAGTACGGCGAATATTGACAGGTAGGTATTTTCTACTGAGTTGAAGGCGTTGAGGCGTTCTGCGGTTGATTCTAGTTGCAGGCCGCTGTTGTCGTGGAACGATTGGAAGGCGGCGGCTATGCGTTTATCGCTAGCGGAGATGTTATTATTACGGAAGATGTTATCATTGATGGCGGCGTTATTTTTGATGGCATTATCATCGGTATAGATGCTATCCATGCCAACTGCGGCACTAACTGGCGATAAAAGCAATATCCGGTATCCGCTGATAGACGGGTAGTGGCGCACAAAGTCGGATTCGGCTATAATCGCCTTGCCTTGGAAGATGGAGTTTTTGAGAGCCGCGGCGAGGACGACGCTTAGCGTGTCGCCGGCGTCGTTTACGTATCTCAGGGTGTCGCCGATGGATTTTCCTAGGCCCCATTCGATGGTGTTTGCGTCGGCTATGCCGTAGACGGTGTTTTTGCTTTTGGGTGGCGACTCTAGTATCAGCCACGGGTGATTTTTGTCTGCGGTGGAGATAGTTGATGAGAATGAAAATGCTCCGATACTGTCAAGCAATATCTGATTAACGCCCACAAGCGCGGGCGTTTCGGAGCGGTTCAAATTGAGGCAGCTTGCGTCATCCCCGTCCCTCATGCGCATTGCGAGCGGCAATAATGATGAATCCTCAACGTTAATCCCGCGTTCGCGCAAGAACGCCGCGCCGGTTTGCTCTTTCGGTATGCCGGCGTTCAATTCTCCGTACCAAAGAAAGCCGCCGGTTCCGCTTGAGCGCTGCGCTTGGCCTTCGAGCGCGTAGTGTTGGAATAGCTGCGTTGTGCCTAAAACGTAGAGGGCGCAGGCGAGCACCATGATTTCGCCCAAAACGCGCCTCTTTTCGCGCGAGATGTTCAGCAGGATGAACCGGCGCATGGTTAGCGCTTTTGTTGATGCGTTGGATTTTATGATGTCGATGGCGGCGGATATTAGGTTTAGCATCGCAATTAGCAGTATCGTTCCGAAGAGAAAAAAGAGCGTTGACGCGGAGCGGCTCTTTGCGGCGTTTGCCAATAGCAGCAATAGGGGTATTAATACAACTACGGTTGACGAAGAGATCAAATGTATCCATGCGCGGGAGATTTTTTTATTAATATCTAGCGACGGCGCTTTGCCGCGCCTAATCTTCGTGGCCGAGAGTACGGGGATCATCATCGCGGCAAGCGCGCAAAGAAAGGCGGCTACGCTTCCGTATAGCATTGATGCCGTATCGATGTGCAGATTTAGCGCGGGCGTTTGGGCGGCTGCGCGCCAGATTGTTTTTAGGGCGCTTATGACGGCTAGGGTGTAAAGCGGGCTTAGGAGTATACCGGCCGTTGTGCCAATCGAAAACACAATAAATCCCTCGGAAAGATAGATCTGTAAAATATGTCTCCGCGAATACCCCATCGCCATAAGCGCGTAGCGCTCGTTGGCTCGCGATTTTATTTGAAGCGCGGACAAGAGCCATATTAATAGGAGCGACGCGGCAAAGGTAAAGAAGCTTAGCCCGACGAAGAGCGGCGCGAAATCCATCCCGCTATTTACCGCGTTGTCGGCATTTGCGCGGATATTCGTTAGCCGAATGCCGCAGTCTAAAGGCGTCAGGGAGGACGTTATCGCCGCCTCGATTTTGCCCGTTGATAAGGAATCTGCCGAGGTGATATCGTCAATACCGTCAATACCGTTATTAACCCCATAAATAACGCTAATAGAATTGACAGAATGGGCGGGGATGCGCACCGCAGTGCAGACCCCAAACCGGTTGCCCCAAATCCGCGCGGCGTCTTCATACCCGATGACCGCTTTGGGTGTTCCCCCGTGCCTATCCCAGTACGCCTCGTCTTTGGGCCGTATCCTGCCGAGGTCTATGGGGATGGACGGGTTCCAGTCGGTGCAGCTCCCCGCGTCGGCTAGGCCGGGATACGGCGGCATGAGGGATTCGTCTAGCCACGAAACGGTATCTTTATGTATCGCCGAGACGATAAACGCCGCAGTATCAACGCGCAGGCCGGATGTTTGGCTTGGGACGAAGTAGGTCAGTGTTATCGTGTCGCCGATTAATGCGTTTAGGTCGTGCGCCGCCCATTCGGAGAGTTCTATTTGATTGCTGCCGATACTGCACGGTTTGGGCGGGGTGGATACGAATGAGTAGGGGGTGGAGTTGTATGATTTGTTAATCGAATTGACGAACCATGAGGAGACGGGTAAAGACATTGGGATTGCATTGGCTATTTTTGCTTTTAGCGCGTCATCGATGAAAATTCGGTCGGAGCGTATTTCAAAATCGCCGTCCGTCCCGATTCTACGCAGGCTCAGGCCGGCGTCTTTGATGTTGATGCTATTTTGTATGGCGGCGGCGATTGATTTATCTGTAATTGGCATTGATTGATCAATTCTTGATATTGATTTATTGTTTGATTTACCTATGATAATAGTTGATACCATTGACGGAGTATTATTGGCCGATTGCAGCAATTTCAGCGGGACGAATACGTTATATACCGTAAAGTGTTCGGTTCTAAGGCTGAAATCGCCGAACTGGGAACTGTCGGCAATGGCAGCCACTGGCAGCCTTAGCGCGGCAGGATCGTCTCGCGACCCAAAGGGCGCGTCTAAGGCAAGCGTTCCGGTTGCCTTGAAGCGTAAGATGATTTGATCATTAATATTGATGCTTAATTTTTTTGCAAGCGCTGAGTTGACGATTGCAAAATTGCCGTCAAACGGAGCGTTAGCAATATCCCGTGAATCGTCAGCAAGGTTTTGTAAAGACGTGCCGCGCGCCCCAAGCCCAAAAAACCTCTCATCGATGCCGATGATATTGACGCGGTGAACGCTGCCGCCGCCTCCGATGCTGCCGGCAGACCCAACAAGCGGCAGTATCGGCGCGGCGCTAACGTTTAATTGCGCAGCGATGGAGTCAGCAATCGATTCTCTAAAGTGCCCGCTCGACGACGCCGCAACCCACTCAACGCCGCCGAGCCTGTATTGAAAAAGCCCGCGGATGCTCGACTTCAGCGAAGACCCGATAAGCAGCGCGCCGGCGAGTATTACCGCGCTTGCGGCGCATCCGGCGCAGAACAAGATATTTCCGCCCAAATAGAATAGGGCGTTGCGCCGCGCCAAATTCCAGAAGAAGTTGATTCTGCCTCTGCGTTCGATAGGCGCATCTTTTGCTGCATCAGTTTTTGGCATTGAGTTTCCCGCCGCTCAGTTCCAGCGTTTTATCCATCTCCGCAGACAGTTTTTCCGAGTGGGTGACAAGGAGCAGCGCGGTGCCCTCTTCCTTGTTGATTTCCCGCAGCAGCCTGCCCATCTCAAGCGCGGCGGCCTTGTCAAGCGAACCGGTCGGCTCGTCGGCGCAGAGAATGATAGGGCGGTTGATGAGCGCGCGGGCGAGCGCGGCTCTTTGGAGTTCGCCGCCGGAGAGTTGCTTCGGGAAATGGCTTAGGCGCTTTTGTAGCCCAAGGCGCTCGAGCAAATTTACAGCGCGCTTCCGGAGCGCCGCGTCGCCCGCCTTGTGTCTATACGGCAGCGTAGGCATAAGCGCGTTCTCCAAAAGCGTGCACTGCGGCAGGAGGGAGTGCTGCTGAAAGACAATGCCGACCTTGCTGTTGCGCGTGGCCGCAAGGTCGCGCTCGCCCATCTTCGATATATCGCTCCCGTCAATCAACACGCTTCCGCTGCTAGGCAAGTCCAGCCCTGCGGCGATATGCAAGAGCGTAGTCTTGCCGCTGCCGGACGGCCCGACAATCGCCGCCGACTCGCCCTTGCCAATAGAGAGCGAAATGCCGTCTAAAATCGTTAGGCTGCCACCGCCCGCCGGCAACGGGTACTCCTTTACTATGTTTTGTAGTTCGCAGATCATGGTTTTGCCGTTGTTATATTGTTGGTTATACGTGATTGAATCATCATTTTTTAAGGATCTTTGACAATCGCTTTATCATTCAAAAACGCAAGCGCCCGCCTAGCCGTTTCTACATTATTATACTTCTCAAGAACCGCCCGCCTACCCGCCTCAGCCATCGACTTGCGCGAATCATCGTCCAGCAAGGCTTTTTCTAAGGCGTCCGCCAGCGCCTCAGGCGTATTCGGCGAGTAGAGGAGCCCGGCTTTTGTCTCCGATATGATTTCCGAGAACCCGCCCTCGTCCGGTTGCACGACCGGAACGCCGGCGGCCATAGCCTCGGCGATAAACGCGCCGAACGCAATGTTTACTTGCGCGGGGACGGCCAGTATTGACTGCGACGATAGGAACGCTGCCCTATCGCCAATTCCAAAATTTTTACGGATATTCATGCGCCCGCCGGACTGAGAGACCGCCTTGCGGCTCTTTTTGATGATAGGCATATCGTCCTTCGTGTACCCGCCGCAAAAATCAAGCGTCGGAGCGTCATTGCAGGCTCTTTTATTTAATAATTGGCAGTAAGCGTTTGTAAGCACGTCCATCCCCATATCGCCGCATAGCCTGCTGATGTAGCCTATCGATGCCGCGCTAGTTGACGATGTTGTTGACGCAGCGTGAATAGCTTGTGATGATGAAGGTGTTGACGATATTGTTGACGCAGCGTATCTTGCCGGATCAACGCCGAGCGGGATTGTTGAAATTATACCGGACGGCAAACTGAGCAACGCGGCGATTTTTTCTTTGAACCAATCGCTGAATGTATACAAGGCGTCGGCGTACCTGCATTTGTCAGCGATGGCCTTCCACGTCTTACCCCTATAGTTTTGCGCCGCCGCGTCGACCCAAACGTGTTCGTCTTGCAGCAAACAGGCTATCGGCACCGGCGATATCGCCTTTACGGCTTCGCCGACGCCAAGCAAAAATGCGTTGGAGAGAAAAATCAGATCGGGTTTAAGTTTGAGCAGCGATTCCGCAGATTTGCCGAATTCATCGGCAAATGGACCGTCGCCTCCCTCAAGCATCGATATGGTCATCTCCTCGTGTCCGCCAGCGCGCGTAGACGAGGCGAAGGAGGCGGCCATGTCAAGGATTTTGCGGCGGTCTAAGAAGCGCAGGCTTTTTTCAGGCAGGCGCTTGAGGGACGGAAATTTGTCTATTAGGTATAGCCGCACCGCGCCGAACATCACGGGCGCAACGCCGCCCTCTGCCTCGGCGTCAGTTACCGGCAGGTACATGGGCGCTACTGCTACGTCGTGCCCAAGCGCGCGGAGGCCTACCGTCAGCGCGTGGTCGCGTATGCAGTTTTCGCAGTAGAATGCGTTGCCAGTCCCCGCGCAGACATAGGCAATTTTCATGCCGGACCCCTCCTTATATAAATATAATACTATCGCAGCGCGGTGACAAGCCCAAGTTCATCGCCGACAATAACCATGCCGCCGCTCACAAGGGGCGTCCCGCCGAGGCCGCCGCCGAGGTCGAACGAATTAACAAGCGCGCCGGTAACCAAATCAATCAGGTAAAGAACCCCGGCGCCGCACCCCACGACAACCCTGTTTCCGGCGACAACGGGCGATGCGTCAACCTGCCCCTTAGCGGCGTATTTCCATATTAAGCGCCCCGTCGCAGGCGAAACGCAATGCACGAAATTGTCCCGCGAGGGCGCAATCAAAAACGTATCGATGAGCGCAGGCGAGGCGATAAACGGTGCCCGCCGCGCATCGTTCGCGTACGTCCACGCAACGCGCATTTCCGCAATGTCAATCCCCATGAGCCTCCCGCCGTAACTGCCTACAAAAGCGAAATTACCACTGAAAACGGCGGAACCGGCAATGTAAGATTCTGTGTCGATTTTTCCTACCGCCGCGCCGTCGCGAACATTAACAACATGCACGCCAGCGTCGCATCCGCCAAAGGCAACAAGCGTATCGCTAATAGCCGGGGTTCCGTTGATGTAGCTCCCCGAACCGTACTTCCACGCCAAGCTCCCGTCTGCGGCGTTGAGGCAGTAGAGGGTATCGTCGTAGCAGCCAAAAAGCACGAAGTTTTTATCGGGGACGATGTTAGCCGCCCCCGCAATCTTGCCGCGCAGCTTGAATGACCAGTTAACACTGCCGTCTGTCTTGTCAATAGAGAAGAAGTTCCCGCCAAGATCGCCGATAAAAACCGCATCCTCCAAAATAGTAGGCGAAGCCTCAATCTCGCCCCCTGTCTTAAATTTCCAAGCAAGCCCTCCGGTCTTTATGTCGAGCGCGTAGAGCGTACTGTCGTAAGAACCGATATACACAGTGGCTCCATCGGTCACCGGAGAAGAGATGCAAGCCCCCCCGCTTTTGAATGTCCAAATAACTTTTAGTGAATCGCGAATAGGGTCAGCGCCCCGCGCAACCCCGTCAAGCGAGGCGTTCCCGCGAAAGTGGGGCCATGCTGTGAAATTTGGTGTTGACGCGGCATAGTCGTCGCCCCGCTCTTTTGACCCGCATCCGGGGAACAATATGCAGAGCAGGGATAATATTAACAGTGTTGGTTTCATAGCGGCTGTTTGGCCTTTTGATTTTAAGACTTTGATTTTGACTTTGTGTGGCGGCTTTAGCCGCCACACGTTATGAAGCCGAAGGCTTCGTCTGAAAAAGATTTTAAAGATTTTAAGACTTTGACTTTAGGCTTCGTTTGAAAAAGATTTTAAAGAACTTGACTTTTAAAGCCTTCGACCTACGGTCTCAGGCTTAGCGCACCTGTCGGGCACGCCGCAACGCAATCTGTTAGCGCATCGCCCATAGCCTTGTCGATAGGCGTCCCGAATGGAGCCGATACGCAAACATCCGCCCCCCTGCCGGTAAGGGCAAGCCCGGGGGTTATGTTTCTCTGCGCGGTGATGCTCACGCATTTGCCGCAGGCAATGCACTTGCCTGGCTCGTGGATGAGTCCGCTCGCATACGTTTGCCGCGTATACCGCTTGCGGCGGCCGGTGGCGTAGCGCAGGTGGTGTGCGGCGTATTGGGTGGCGTAATCCTTTAGCTTGCATGAATCTTTTTTGACGCAATCGCACGCGAGGCAACGGGCTGAATCGATAATTATATCAATAACATCAGAAGTGTCAATAGCATTAGCAGTATTAACGGTATCGGCAGGATTGGATATTTTCGGATTGCGCGATGATAATGCTGTTGACAGCTTTTGGTTATTAGTATGCGGTATCGAGCTTCCTAACGAATTGATTTCCGCCGTCGATAGGTGCCCGGTGCTCATGGAGAACGGTTTACGCATGGGTTCATCGCCGGATAGATAGCTGTCAACAGCCATCGATAGAGATTTGCCTTGGCCGGCAGAACGCGCCGCCAGAGTTATAGGGCGCACGGCGGATCCGCAGGCGAAGACTTTCGGGCGGCTTGCCGCGAAAGTGTCGTGGCAAATTTTTATACCGTGGCTGTCGTGTTCTAAATTGAAAGGGCGTTGATTGCTATCAGGTAAACCGGTTGTGACGATAATCGCGTCATAATCGTTATAAATGTCATCAATGGAAAATATTTTTTTACCGGTGATGAATGTGACGCCCATTTTTGCTATCGACTCGATGTCCGCGTCCAATATTTTTTTCGGGAGCGTTGATTCGTCAAATTGGCTCCGCAAGCTTCCGCCTATTTGTGGCTGTGATTCGAAAAGTTTGCACTGATATCCGGCATTGGCTAAAAAGTATGCGGATGACAGGCCGGCCGGGCCGCTTCCTATAATAGCTATATGTTTTGATTTCGCGGTTATCTGCGGATTTTTGTCATGTGTTGATGCGGCATTATCAATATCATACGTGGCGATAGCTTTGTGGATTTGCCGTATTGATACCGATTTGTCGAGCGATGCCCTGCGGCATCCCTTTTGGCACGGCGCGGAGCAGATATGTCCAAGTGTTGCGGGAAGCGGCAAGTTATGCCTGATGATTTTTACGGCTGCGTTGATATCGTCCGACAGCAATCGCCGTATCATTTCAGGTATGTCAAGACCGCACGGGCATATCCTCGAACACGGCGCATAGCAATCGCCAGCGTGTTCGCTTAGCATAAGCTCAAGCGCGCGCCTCCGGCAGTTCAACACGTCTTCGGAAGCGGCATCGACAACCATCCCATCGTGCACGACAGTGGCGCAAGACGGCACGAATGTTTCGTTCCCGCCAACTTTAACCACGCAGACGAAACATGCTATAGGCGTTACCGCGTTCTTCTCGCAATGGCACATCGTGGGGATATCAACCCCAGCCGCCCGCGCCGCCTGTAAGATGGTCGCGCCGCTGTTTATCGATGCCGGTTTCCCGTCGATAGTCAGGTTTACCGCGTTCGCGCTCATACGGAACCCGCCTTTCTTCGAGGGATTATACCGATAGCCTCCGACGGGCAGCCCGCGCGGCATGTATCGCAGCGCGTACAAGCGCTGTCGTCAATAACCGGACGGCTGTAGGGCGTAAACGGTATGGCGCTTGCGGGGCAGTTTTGCGAACAAACTGTACACCCTCCGACGCATCGTTCCGTCACGGTATAAGAAATCATGCTCTTGCATTTTCCAGCCGGGCATACGCCGTTGATATGCGCCTCGTACTCGCCTCTAAAGTATTTCAGCGTAGTTAAAACCGGATTCGGCGCGTTCTTCCCAAGTCCGCATAAGCTCGCTTTTTTGACCGATTCTGCGAGATCCTCAAGGATGGACAGATCCCTCGCGGTTCCGTTTCCTCCACAAATCTTTTCCAATATGTCAAGCATCCTTTTTGTACCCACGCGGCAGAATGTACAGCGCCCGCAGGATTGGCCTTGGGTGAACGCCAAAAAATATCTTGCGATATCCACCATGCAATCGCGTTCGTCAAGCACAACAAGCCCGCCCGACCCCATCATAGCGCCCATAGCGGCGAGGTTTTCGTAGTCTACGGGGGTATCGCAATGCTCCGCCGGAATGCACCCGCCAGACGGCCCGCCGATTTGCACGGCCTTGAAGGCTCCTCCGCCAGCGATCCCGCCGCCGATGCGCTCTACTATCTCCATAGCGGTGATGCCTAAGGGCACCTCGATAAGCCCGCCGCGGGCGGTTTTGCCGGCGAGGGCGAAGACCTTTGTGCCGGAGCTTTTGGGCGTGCCGATCTCCGTAAACCGCTCCGCGCCGCTAAGGGTTATCCACGGG
>JAIRUL010000196.1 GCA_031254445.1 Chitinispirillales bacterium | reverse complement strand
AGGTTGTCTACCCTTCCTCCCGCTTCTGGACCGCGAATTTGAACACACCAACCGTTATCTATAAAAGACCTAACCATGTTGGAGCCGAACGCGAACGCCGCGTTGCCCCAGAGATATTTGCTGCTGTCGGGACCCGCCACGCCCTCCTTGTACACAAACTCCTTGACCGGCACCGTCTCCGGCCCGTAGGGCAAACGAAGCGAGAAGCGCGGGATCGTGAGGCCGACGTAGCGGCTGTCCTCGCTGCCCCTAAACGAGTTCCAGCGCAGGAAATCCGAGCGCTCCATGTAGTTGTGCAGGTCCTCGATTTTCGTGAGGTCGACGGCTTTGTCTTTTGCGAAAAACCTCGGCGTGGCCGCCCCGATAAACGGGCAGTGGCACGCCGCCGCGACCTTCGATATCTCCTGAAGGAGCGAGATGTCCGCCGCGCCGGAATCGAACTCAAAGTCGCTAACCATAGCCGCGTAGGGCTCGCCGCCCGGGGTGTCGTACTCGTCCGTGTACACGTGCTTGTACAGCCCGGACTGGATCGTCTCGGGAACATCTTCAAAATCCTCCGCCAGCTCCTCCTTGGAAACATCTAAGATGTTGATTTTTACATTCTTACGGAAGTCAGTCCTCTGCACGAGAAAATCGAGGCTGCGCCAGATAGATTCGAGCTTCTGGAACTGCGGGGCGTGCAGTATCTCGTCTAATTGCAACGAGATACGTCGGTCGAGCTCCGCTATTTGGCAGTCTAAGACCGTCTTGTCTATTTTATCAATAACAATGGACGACTCTATAACGCTGTCCACAAAGAGCGCGAGCGCCGCGCCTATGCGCTCGCCCGCCTTGCTCTCGGCGAGCGCCTGCGGATCCCTGTACTTAGAGATCGCGACGGCTTTCTCCGGCGGGGCGGCGTTCATCGTCTGGTATATGTACTCAAGCCCGGAGGCCGGGCACGAGCCAGCCGCATCGGCGCCAATATTTGCGCCGGCCGCGGCCATTTCCGCAACAGCGGTTTCGTTCGACATTTTTTCTCCTTTTGTATTTGTGCTTTTTGACAGCACGATTGTAATGATAATTATCGCAACATTTTTCGGCTTACGGTACTATTGTCAGCCAATCGCCCAAGCATCAACCCCTCCGCCCAAATAACCACGCCCCCCTCGCTCACACCGGCTTCAGCCCGCTCTTATCCTCAAGCTCCGGCACGATTTTCTGAAGCTCCGCCCGCAAGTTCCTCGCCGCGTCCGGATTCTTGATCAGCTCCTCGAGCCTCCGCCTAAACTCTCTGTTGTCAAGCAGGTTCGATTTCAAATCCTTGAGGAGGTTTCGCGCCGCGAGCAGCCGGCTCAAAGACGGCACCGCCGTGGCCACGTTCTCAGGGCGAAACGAGCCCATGTTTGTCACCGGTATCTCCACTGCCATATCCCCGCCGCTAACGCTGAGCTTGTTCGCCACCGTGAACGATAGGTTTAGCCCGAAATCCGCCATGACCTGCTGAAAATTGTTCTTGTCGATAGAAACTTTCTCCCTATCCACAACCCGCCCCTGCTTGCGGCGGCCAGTCAGGTCGCCCATCACAAGCATCTTGAGCGGCAGCTCTACATTCTTGCGCGCGTCGCCTTTGCCGACATCGAGCTTGAGGTTGATCCGCGCCGCCGGAATCTCGTTTTGAAAACTTCCTGCCATGTTTTACCGCCTTTCTTTGTGTTGAAAATTTTATCTTTTGACTTTGCCCTCTAGTATCCCCATAATCTTATTCATACCGCGAACGATCTCTGCATACTCGTCCGCGCTTATGCTTACTGTTGATTGATTGGCAGATTGATTTATTGGCTTATCAACGCCGCCATTGCCCCTATCATCCATGCCTTTCTGTATTAATGTTGACGGCTCCGGCTTCGCCTCCGCCGCCGCCGGCAGCGCGCTTTCAATCCCCCTCTCCCACTCCGTCACGCGCTTATACAATAATAGCGGGAACGGCGCGCCTACCGACGAAAAGCGTTTCTCTAGCGCGGACTTTAGCGTCGACAGCGCCTCTTTCATCCTTCCGACATCCTCCGCGTCCCCCGCCGACGCCTCGGCCTTGGGGCAGGCGCTGTTGAACCGCGCCTCCGAGAGCCAGCGCAGCGCAGCGAGCTTTGCGCCCTCGCGCCGCGGAAACATCTCGTCAAAGCTATCGCGGCAGTAGCCAGCCAGCGCGCAAAACACATCGGCGAGGCGCGCAATGTCGTTCTTCCTAAGCATCGAATACGCCAAAAACGCCATCGCCCGCGCGTCCTTAGACTTCTCAACGAGAATCTTAACCGCAAGCGCCTCCACCGCATCGATGTCGATGTCGCCGAGCTTGCCGATCTCGCTTTTTAGCCGCTCGTAGGCGGGGTCGTGATTAACGTCCGCGCCGAACGGGCTGTCGCCGTTCGGTATCGGGGCGGTTATGGTTGAAAAAAACTTCGATTCCATTTTTTATCTCCGTAAATTGGCATCAATGCAACAATCCGGTGTTATATCATCGCTATCAATAGCGCGTTGCCCCGTATTAATACATAGCTTATAGCCGGGATCGATACAGCTATCCCGTATTAATGCATTGCCTATAGCCGATATTGATACAATTATCGAGTATCAATACATTGCTTATAGCCAGTATTGATACAGCTAAGAAGCAGGCATCAATATACCGCACACCCAAATTGGTAAAACGAAAGGCAAAACGAGATTCTTCGCCGGCGGGTTAACACATCGACCCACGGCAAACGGGGACGCATCCCCGAAAAGCAACAGCACTGCCGCAACGAGAGGCACAACGAGATTCTTCGCCGGAAATCAGCGCGCAAGCCGACAGCGGCAAACGGGGACGCATCCCCAAAAACCAATTTTCTGAACAACGAGAGCGGTAAAACGAGATTCTTCGCCGGAAACCAACCCATCCAACCCGCCGGCAAACGGAGACGCATCCCCGGGTAAAAAGCGACCTACGCTACTAATATAATTCTTCGGCAACGCAAATGCAACTTTTTTTTCATTTTTTTTAAAATTTTTTTGGAGGCAGGGGCGGTACGCGGCCAAGCGCCGTCGCCGTGCCGCTTTTTTTTGCCTTTGGCGCAGGGGCGCCCCTTGCGGCCACCATGTTCTATGGCTCCATTCTCACTGCTACGCGTCGTGGAAAAACGGGCTCAGCTTCTCGCGCGACTCCGGGTTTTGCATTAGTTTGCGCAGCGATCTGTCCCTTATCATCCTTACGCGCTCGCGCGTAAGCTTTAGCTCGTGGCCTATCTCCTCCAGCGTGAACTGTTTGGAGAAGTTTAGGCCGTAGTACATGCGCAGGATGCGCTCTTCCCTGCTTGAGACGTTTTGCAGGACGCTGTCTAAGGCGGCGTTCAGCTCCGTGCGCGCGCTTTCGCTGTCTTGCTCGGGGTTTTCGCCTAGGACGTCTTGCAGGGTTTTCACCGCGTCGTCTTCTTGGCGCATGCTCGCGAGGGGCGCGTCCATGGAGACGCCGTGCATGCGCTCCATGACCTCTACTATATCGGCTTCGTGGTCCCTGAATTCGTCGGTGCGGATGGCGCTCAGGTAGTCGCCGCTGTGGCGGTCTAGGGCTTGCCTGAACTTGTTGAGCAGGGCTAATTTGTTGGGCGGGATGCGCACCGTCCCTGACTGCTCGAAGAGCGCTTGTTGGATGGACTGGCGGATCCACCACACCGCGTAGGAGATGAACTTGACGTTGTTCCCCATGTCAAAGCGCTTGGCGGCCTTGAGCAGGCCGATGTTGCCCTCGTTTATGAGCTCGAGGAAGCTTAGGCCCCGGCCCCGGTACCGCTGGGCAATGCTCACCACAAAGCGCTGATTAGCGGTGATCAGCTTCTGGACGGCCTCTTCGTCCCTGAGCTGCACCTGCTTGATAAGCTCCCGCTCTTCCTGCTCATTCAGTACGCGGTAGCGCTTAATGTCGCGGAAGTATAAAGCCTCCGGTCTTAGATTCATATACGTATCCGAATCGCCATCCGACGGCCGGTTCATCCCGGCTCGTTCCCCTCCCTATATATACAACATGTCACGGGCGGCGTTCAATAGTCTTATGGTTTTTTTTATTTTTTTCGTTGCCCCGAAAGCGGGTTGGTGGGAATTGCGCGCAGGGCGGCGGGGGCGTTTGTTTGCGCGGGTATTGACTTTTATCGCCTACTTATCCTATATTATGATGTATGAATAGAAAAACCGCCAAAGCGTCGATTTGGGCGTCCGCGCTCGCCTTAAACGCCGCCGCCGCCCTGTGCGGCGCCGGAGACAGCGCGTCCGCGGGCGTCAAGAGCCCGGATACCGTAGGCGCCGCAAGCCCTGCGGGCGTCAAGGCCTCTAGCGGCGCCGCCAAGGTCAACAGGGCCTACGTCATTCCCGTTACCGGCACCGTGGACCACGCCATGGCCGCGTTCGTCGGGCGCGCGCTGCGGGAGGCGGCGCGCGAGGGGGGGGCGCTTGTCGTCTTGGATATAGACACTTTCGGCGGCCAAAGCGACGCCGCTTTCGACATCGTCGACAACGTTACCGCCTGCGGCGCGCCGACCGCGGCGTTCGTGCGCTTCAAAGCCATTAGCGCCGGCGCGCTCATCGCGCTCGCCGCAGACCAAATGGCCATGCGCCCCAACACCACCATCGGCGACGTCGCCCCCCTCATCAACACGAGCGAGGGCCCGCAGATGCTCGGCGAGAAGCACCAATCGCCGATACGCGCGAAGTTTAGGGCGCTCGCCGCCAAAAACGGCTACCCCGAGATACTCACCGAGGCGATGGTGACGGAAAACATCGCCGTCTTCGAGGTAACCATGCTGCCCGACACCGTTCTCT
>JAIRUL010000081.1 GCA_031254445.1 Chitinispirillales bacterium | reverse complement strand
AGCCGCCACACGTTATGAAGCCGTAGGCTTCGTCTGAAAAAGATTTTTAAAAGAATTTGACTTTTATAGGCTTCGTCTGAAAAAGATTTTAAAGAATTTGATTTTAAAAGATTAAAAAGATTAAAAAGATTAAAAAGATTTAAAAGATTGAAAAGATTGAAAGATTTTAAAGAATTTGACTTTTATACTCCTCAATAGCCCCCAAAAACATCTCCCCGAACTTCTCCAATTTTACCTGCCCCACCCCCGACACGCCCAAGAATTCCTCTTTTGTCCTAGGCATTTTCATGCACATATCGGCAAGCGCGCTGTCGGTGAATACGACGTAAGCCGGTACGCGCTGTTCGCTTGCTATCTCCGAGCGGAGTTTGCGCAGCGCCTCGAATAGGCCGAAGTCGGCCGGTTTCTCCGCCGGCAGCATGGCCGCCGCGACCGAGGCTACGATGCTTTTTCGGTCTCCGCGTATCTTTCGCACTTTCCGTGCCCCGCGCTCTTTGCGCTCTTTGCGTTCCTCGCGTGTTTCGCGCAAATCCGGTTCGCTGCGCTTAGGCGTTTCTTTAGGGAGCTTCATCTGCACCGCCGCGCCGCCGCGCAAAACCTCTTCGGAGCGGCCGCCTAGTTTTATTACGGGGTATTCGTCGTTTGTTCTGGCTAAGTACCCCTGCAAAGCCAAAAAGTCGATTATCTCCCGCAGCTGCCTTGCCGGCCTGCTGCTTATGCCAAACGTAGATAGTTTGTCAAGCCCGAACCGCGCGGCCTTTTCGTTCTCCGTGCCGCGCAGGACGTCTACTACCATGCGCGAGCCGAAGCGTTCGTTCATCCTCGCCACGCACGACAGTATTTGCTGCGCGTCTATTGTGATGTCTATGGTTTCGAAGTTCGAGTTGCAGCTGCCGCATTTGCCGCAGTAGTTCGGCGGGGTTTCGCCGAAGTATTTTAGGATGAAGCCGCGCAGGCAGTCGCTTGTCGTGCTGTAGAACGCCATGTCGCGCAGGCGCTTGCGCCCGCGTTCTTTTAGGAGCTCTTCTGTTTTTTTATCGGGGTACTGCGCGTCCCTGTCGTTTTCTATCATCCATTCGTTTAGGCGCACGTCTTGGCCGCTGTAGAGCAGGAGGCAGTCGGCCTCGCTTCCGTCGCGGCCCGCGCGGCCGGCCTCCTGATAGTAGCTCTCTATGTCTTTGGGCATATTGTAGTGGACGACGAACGACACGTTGGATTTATCTATTCCCATCCCGAAAGCGTTTGTGGCCACCATTATGAGCGCGCGGTCGTAGAGGAAATCGTCTTGGTTCTTGTGCCGTTCTTGATCCGTCAGCCCGGCGTGGTAGCGCGACGCGCTGTACCCGCCCGCGCGCAGCATCCCGCACACCGCCTCTACGGTTTTGCGCGTGCCGCAGTAGACTATCCCGCTGCTGCCGGCCTTGCCGTCTAAAAACTTGGCGAGCGCGCGGTATTTGTTGGCCGGTTTCCGCACGTCGAAGCGCAGGTTCGCCCGGTCGAAGCCGGTGACTAAGATTTGCGGGTTGCGCAGGCCCAAAAGGTTTACGATGTCTTCGCGCACGCGCGGCGTGGCCGTGGCGGTGAACGCCGAGACTACGGGGCGCGACGGCAGGGCGTTTATGAACGCCGGTATCTGCGCGTAGCTCGGGCGGAAGTCTTGGCCCCACTGCGATATGCAGTGCGCCTCGTCGACCGTAAGCATGGACACCTTTATGGATTCGGCGAGCGCGGCGATGTCGGAGGTGGGCAGGCGTTCCGGGGCGACGTAAATTATTTTGTATGCGCCGCCTCGCGCGTTCGAGAGCGCCTTTTCGATTTGGCGCTGCGTAAGGGACGAGTTGATGTACGCCGCCGCCACGCCGGACTGGGTGAGCGCGTTCACCTGGTCTTTCATGAGCGAGATGAGGGGCGAGACGACGAGCGCCACGCCGTCCATCATGAGGGCAGGAATCTGGAAGCACACGGATTTCCCGGCGCCGGTGGGCATTATGCCTAGGACGTCGCGGCCGGAGAGTATGTCGTTTATTAGGGGCTCTTGGCCGGTGCGGAAGAAGTCGTAGCCGAAGTATTTTTTTAGCGTTTTTAGCGCCGTCATATATTTTTTTCTGCGGAAAAATTGCGGTTTGGCTATAATTGCCGCGTAGCCATTAATTATTTTATCGCTATGGTAAAAATAATATAATCATATCAAATAAGCAAGTTTTTCATGGAATATTTACAATTGGGCAATTCGCAAAAGCCAAAGCCGCCCGCGCTTGGAATCGCCTCGAAAATCCTGCGCGCGCTGCTTGTTATCGCGCCCATAGCGTGGATATACTCCCGCGCCGACGCCAGCGCCGTCGCTTCGATCCTTGCCTCCGTCAGCGTCCCGCTTATCGCCGTAGCCGCGTTTTTGACCGTTGGCAATATGGTTCTGCAGGGGATAAAGTGGTGGGCGCTCATCCGCCGCTTCGTCTCCGGCTTGAGGCTGCGCACGGCGGTTTCCGTCCACTTGGAGAGCGTGTTTTACGCTATCGCGCTCCCCTCTACGATTGCGCAAGACGTGGTTAAGTCGGTGATGCTCTCCAAAAGCCACGACCCGGCGGTGGTTTGGGCGGCCTCTTGGCTTGGGCGGCTTATCGGGCTCTTTTCGCTCTTGCTGTACTCCGCCGCTGGCGCGCTGTGCCTCAAAAGCGACGCCTTTAACGCTGATTTCAGAGTGCCGTTTATCACCGCCGCGGCCGCTATCGTCCTCCTCTGCGCGCTCTCGTTCTCGAAGAGGGTCACGCGCCCGCTCGGCGCGGTCGCGGCAAAAATCGTCCCCGCGAAAGGTTGGGCCGCAGCCAAAAAGCTGCGCGACGGGATATACGCCTTTAGGCGCGAACGCGCGGCGCTCGCGCTGGCGTTCCTGATATCCGCCGTCGTGCAGCTCTTGGCGATTCTGTGCGTGTCGCTCACCGTGTACGCGGTATCGGGCAAGTTCTACTTCGCCGAATGCCTTGTTTTCGTGCCGCTCGCGGAGATCATGGCCGTGTCGCTGCCGCTGACCCCCGGCAGCATAGGCATCCGCGAAACCCTTCTCGCGCTTCTATTCATGCGCCTTGGTTTTTCGGAGGGGCAGGTCGCGTCTTATGTGACTATTAGCCTGATGCTCTCAATGACGCGGGTAGTCGGGGGGGCGCCGGCGGCGTGGAGGATGATCCGCAGGAAAAAGGCAGACGGCGAAAGGCGGGGGGCGATTTGATGTTTATCCGCGCGGTAATGTATATTGTATCCGAGTAATTCCGGCTCGGCGCGGCAATCCGCGCCGCAACGAATTATGGCATAGCAACATATTATCCAAAACACTAACGCTTTTAAGAGAACCGTCCTGTGCAAATACCAACGCCTATCCGTAAGCATCCGCCGCTTGCCGCCGCGCTCCTAGCCGTCGTCGCTTTGTCGTGCTCGCTCCTCGAGAAGAAGGTGGAAGAGGCTGGCCCCGAGGCGCAGATTGTTGTCGGCAGCGCCTCTCTTGCAAGGGCCAGCGCGTCGAGCCCCCTCGTCCCCAGGCAGAAGCGTCGCCCGCGCGACTCGCTCTCGATGGGCGGCGCGTCCAAGGTGAAGATAGCGCTCGGCCAGGCCGGGGTTTTCGTCAACGAAAATTCGTCGCTGAAGATTTTGCCGCCGGTCGAGGCCGACAGCTGCGTGCTTATGGCCCACACGGGCGAGTACTACCTTTCGGCGCGCGGCGGCCAGGGCGTCGTCTGCCGGTTTGGGGATATAATCATCTCCATAAAAGACGCCGACGCCGCGCTAACGATAAACGAGTCGGGCAGGCTGGCAATACTCTTTGCCATAAACGGGCAGGCGCTGATTAAGCGCGGCAAGGGGGCGGAGGCGCGCCTCTCGCCGTGCCAGGCGGTCGTGCTTGACGCTGCGGGAATGTCCGAGGACGAAGCGGCCATGTCCGGCCGCGCCGCCGCCATAGAGCGGCTTAAGGGCTGGGTGGGCGAAAAGGCCATTGAGCGGGCGGTCGCGCAGGGGCAGTGCAAGCCCGAATCGCCGCTTGGCGCCGGGTCGGAGCCGGCGGATACTTTGGTTGATAAGAAGCCCGCGAAGCCTGTAAATCAGCGGGCGTCCGGCAAGCCCAAAAAGGGCGCGCCCGCCGATACTGTGACGCAGGCCGTCAAGACGCCGGCGGCGGTTGTCGCGTCAAGCGGGGTTACGATTGAGCAGATTGTCGGCCCGCGGCAGATTTACGCGGAGGAAGACTTTACGATAAAGTGCACAGTTGCCGGAAGCAACGCCGCGCTTGTGACGGGCTATGTGTGGCGCTTTAAGAGCGCGAGCGAGGAGTTTGAGAAGGAGACCGCCGCGCCGCAGGTCACGGCTCAATTTGAGAAATTGGGCGAGAGCGTAATAACGTGCGAAGTGATGGGCGCGGCCGGCATTCTCGCGTCTCAGCAGATAAAGGCCAAAATCGTGCAAGGCCAAGTGGCGATAAGCGCGGGCGGGCCTTACGCGGCCCTCTTGAACAAGCCCATAAAGCTGCTCGGCAACGCGAAGAGCCGCTCAAGCAAGATAGCGCAGTTCGAATGGTACTTTACGCACAGCGGCAAGCCCGATTTCGCTTTCCCCGACAACATTATAGTGCAGCACTCGTTTTCAAAGTCCGGCGAAAACAAAGCCGTCTTCGCGGCCCGCTTAGTTGACGGGACGGTGGTGAGCGACACAGCGACGGTCAACGTGAGAAGCCTGCGCCCGACCGCCAACGCCGGCGCGGACATCGTGTCGCAGCCCAACCGCAAGGTGAAGCTCAAGGGGACGGGCGCCTCCCCCGACGGCAAGATAGTAAAGTACGAGTGGGACTTTGACGGCGACGGAATCTTCGACAAAGTGTCGGAGACATCCGGCGACGCCGAGCACGTCTTTAAGGATTACGCCTCGCCAGTTTTGAGGGTAACGGACACCGAGGGCAACACCGACTTAGACACGGTGCGCGTCATAATATGCCCAAGCGACATGGTGATGGTGGCTAAGGGGAAATACTGCATTGACAAATACGAATGGCCGAACCAGCGCGGCGCCGTCCCTTTCACAAATGTGAGTTGGCACGAGGCCGACAACGCGTGCGAGAGCGCGGGCAAGAGGCTTTGCACCCCGGACGAGTGGAAGCGGTCGTGCAGGAACGGCAACGACTATAAACCGGCCGACGGCCACTCCTACCCCTATGGCGCGGACTTCGACGATTCGAAGTGCAACACTATAGGCAACCCTAAGTCCAAGAACGCGCTTATGGCGAGCGGCGCGCTCGGCGAGTGCGCGGGCGCTCTTGGCGTCTTCGACATGAGCGGCAACGCCGCCGAGTGGACCTCTTCCTACGGCGCTAGCGCGCAAGCGTTCGGCGGTTTCTACCAGAGCGGCGAAGAGGAGAGCGGCTGCGAAGCGAGCGTGACGCTCGACAAGGATAAAAAATACCTCTACGCAGGGTTCAGATGCTGCAAGTGACGCTCAGAAAAATCGCCGCCTACTACGGCGGCGCGAACCGCTTTTGGATTCCGCTTGCGTGCGGCCTGCTCTACGCGCTGTGCCTGCCGCCCTTTAGCGCGATGCTGCACCCGGTTTTCGCGCCCATGCCGCTTCTTGCCTTTGTCGCGCTCATCCCCCTCTTTTTCTTCGCGACGAGAGCGCCGCGCCGCAGGGCGCTGGTCCATGCCTACATATACTGCGCGGCTATGATTCTAGGCCAGCTCTATTGGATAGGTTTCGTTACCGCCGAGGGCTTTTGGGCGTTGATACTAATAGGCGTAGCGCTAATATCTATAGCGTGGGGCGCGCTCTACTTTGCGGCCGCGCTGGCGTTCCGCTACTGCGCGCGCCGCCTCCCCCGACTGTACATAGCGGTGTACCCCGCCGTCTGGGTGCTTGTGGAGTATTTCAGGACGCTCACCGACCTCGCGTTCCCGTGGGCGTACATCGGGTGCAGCGCGTCGGGGATCCTGCCCTTAGCGCAGTTCTCGTCGTTTACGGGCGTGTGGGGCCTCTCCTACATTATCGTCCTCGGCAACATTGTCATTTGGGAGCTCTTGCGCTCGCGCAAGCGCGGCGAGAACTCGCGGCGGAGCCTGCTTGCCGCAGGCGCGTGGGCCGCGCTGGTGGTAGGGATCGCCGTGTGGGGCGCGTTCAGGATGAATAGGCAGCCGCCAAACGCCGCC
>JAIRUL010000178.1 GCA_031254445.1 Chitinispirillales bacterium | reverse complement strand
ATGCCAATCTTAACACTACCGCCCGGATTGGCCTCTCCGCTCGCAACAGTCACAGCAGCTGCCACCACAACCCCGATCCGAAACGCCGCCGCTTTGATACCCACAGAATCCTCCGTCGTTAGTGATTTAATAGGACTACAGTAAAATTAAATATACATCATGGCGATAGATAATGAACGTTTTACGGTTCATAGTTGTGGATTTTCATCCCGCGCTTCACAAACGACCGCTTGACGAGCGCCGCGACTTCCGCGTCAAGGCTCGGCAGGATGTTCTCCGCCGCCTCGGCGATATGCACCTCCGCGCCGACAATTAGCGCGCGTTTAGGCAGCTCTCTCATCATAAGCGCGTCATCGGACGAGAGGATGCGCGAGCCGGTGGCAACGATTATTGACTTGGCGACGACCCTGCGCCCGCCCGCGCCCATCTCAACCTCGTGCCCCGACAAGACCCTCGCCGATCCAGCTATCACCTCGACCTTGTTCTTTTTGAGCAGGTACGCCACCCCCTTGGAGAGTGTCTCCGCCGCCCGACGCGACGCGCCGAAGACGTTTTCGTAGCGAAAGCCCGAACCGTCTACCCGCATCCCCGTAGCTTCGAGTTTCGCGCGCCCGCCCGGGCCTGGATCTTATCACTAAGGCGTAAAATTAGTAATTTTGGGGCAATTAAGCGCAATAACAAATCAATATTGCCCCGTCCCCGTAGTCAGCCTAATACAATATAACTCGCCATTTCCCGTTGTTATGTTACATTTACCCCTTGACATCCATCGAAAAATATGTTATCTTATATCTATATAATAGTCTCCGATCACCCTTTCAAAAAAATAACAAATGCTAGACCCGCAAGCTGCCGAAATCAACGAAGTTATCGCCGAATCGAATCCACACGTGTTTGATATGCTCTCCGAGAGGGGGAGGGCGATATTCTTTCCCGCTAAGGGGATTTTGGCGCAGACGGCGCAGGCGTCGGGCAAGGGGATTAACGCCACCATAGGGACGGCGCTTGAGGACGAGGGGGCGACCATCGGGCTCTCCTCTATGGCTTCGCAGGTCGTTTCGGGCGACACCAACCTATTCGCTTACGCGCCGAACCTCGGCAAGCCGGAGATTCGCGGGGCTTGGAAGCGGATGATGCTCAAGAAAAATCCGGCGTTGCGTGAGGGGGGAATAAGCACGCCCATCGTAGCGAGCTCGCTCACGCACGGTTTGTCGGCGGCGGGGGCGCTGTTTGTCGATAGGGGCGACAAGATAGTAACGCCCGACCTCTTTTGGGAAAACTACAACTTGGTCTTCAACTACGCCTACGGGTCGGAGTTCGACGCGTTCCCTATGTTTGGCGGCGGCGGGTTCAACGCGGGGGCGTTGCGCCAAAAGCTATTGGGCGGGGGCGCTGGCAAGAAGATCGTCATACTCAACTTCCCTAACAACCCCACCGGCTACACGCTTACGGTCGAGGAGGCTGATGCGGTGCGGGATGCCGTCGTCGAAGCGGCGGAGGCGGGCAACAACATCGTGGCGCTCATCGACGACGCCTACTTCGGTTTGGTCTTTGAGGGCGGCATCCTCCGCGAGTCGATCTTCTCGCTTCTTGCCGGCGCGCACGAGCGGGTCTTGGCCGTGAAGATTGACGGCCCTACTAAGGAAGACTATGCTTGGGGCTTACGGATAGGCTTTGTGACCTTCGGCTGCGCGCGCGGAGGCGCTGAGTTCTACAAGGCGATGGAGTCGAAGCTCGGCGGGAGCATCAGGGGCAGCACGTCAAGCTCGTCAAACCTCGGCCAAGCGCTGCTGCTTCGAGCCTACGAAACGCCGTCTTACGAAGCCGAGAAAGCGCAGAAGTACGAGGTTTTGCGGCGGCGGTACAAGAAGATACGGGAGATTTTGGATAACCGCAAGGAATACGGCGAATATTTGCGGCCGTTACCGTTTAATTCGGGATATTTCATGTGCCTAGAAGTAAAAAACGGCAAAGCCGATGAGGTTAGGAGAATATTGCTTGACAAATACGATACCGGAGTTATAGCCCTTGACAACCTCTTGCGCGTTGCGTTCTCGTCTACGCCATATGAATTATTAGAAAAATTGTTTGATAATATCTATAATGCGGCGAAAGAAGCGGTATAGCTGTTGACGTACCGCTTTTCGCGCCCCGTGGGCGCACATATTAAAAAGCGCCCTCCCCTTATTATGGTGGGAGGGCGCTTTTGGGCGGGGTGGATAATGCGTCGGGGCGTTACGGGGCAGAGAGACAGCCCCTAAAAAAAATTTTAAGATTTTGACTTTTAATGCCTACCTAGCAAACGTAACCCTCTTACTATCCACCCCTACCACCCTGCCAGTGCCGTTTACCGCTTTCACCCGCACTATGTAAAGGCCAGCCGATACCGCGCCCCTCTTTGACTGCCTGCTGTTCCACTCCGTAACGTTCCACGCGGCGGCCTTGACCCTTTGGGTATTTTTCCACAGTTGCCTACCTTTTATGTCGTATATCGACACTTCTACCCGGTCTATCCCTGCTGCGGGGACGTAGTAATTTATGCGCGCGCTTCTTGCGGCTCTGTTTACGCTTATGCTGCTTACTTTGAACTTCGCGCCTGCGGGGCCGGCGGCTGTCTTGGCGCGGTATGCGCTGTTGCCAACTATCATGAAGACGTCTTCGTGCGACATGCCGGCTACGCTAACGCTCTGCTGGGCGGAGGCGCCGCGGCTGCCTAGGATTTCTCCTGTTGACGCTTTCACAAAGGTGATTTGCGCATTGCTCGGGGCGTTGGCGCTGGGCTGCGCGTAGAATGTGAACGTTGACCTCTGCTTGTCGTCGTTGTAGAAGCGGAGCCTGTAGCTCCGCCCCCGTGCTATCGCGGGGCCGAAGTGGTGGCCTATCTCCGCGCCGGCTGAGTCTACCAGCACTACGGCCTCGTTGTTGAAGCTGGGCGGGACTGCGAACGACCGGTCTGTTTGGCTGTAGCCAACTAGTACGCTTGAGAGTTCCGACGCATTGTCGGTGCCGGTGCGTATTTTGTAGTACCAAACGTCGTTTGCGGCCTGCGCCCGCGCGGCGGCGGCTGTCTTGGATAATCCGGCGCTTCGCCTATTGGACGCGCTGTAGCTCGACAAGAACGACGGCTTCGGCGGTATGCGGAGTATTACGTCGCTTTTGCTTTGGTTGTGTACGGTGTACGGGTCGCTTCCGCCTTTAAGCTCTATCGAATCCGCCCCCGTGAGCATGATCATATCGGTTATGTAGCTTTGCTTCTGCTTGCTGCTCTGCGGCTCTATCCACTTATAGAACGCGATATTGCCTTCCGCGCCTACGGTGGCTTCCAGTATATCGCCGAGGCAGATATTGAAGCGGAAAGGCAGCACGAAATCAGTCCACTGTTCCGCCGGAAGCCTAATCTCAACGGTCTCGGTCAAGGACGTGCTCGTAGCGGAGCCAAATTCTAAGAGCGTGTACTGCGCGGACTTGAACCACATGAGGCGCCCGGGCTCCATGTCAAAGAGAGAGTCGTTCTTGATATCGCTTTTGAATTCAACCCACTTGTTTTGATCGTTCCTATTGTCCGGCGTTTGGTACCAACGGAACAAGCGGTACAGCGTATCGTATGTCTTGAACTCGTCGTCGTCGTGGTAGAATTCCCCTAGCGCTTTCCTAACGGACTTATCGTCTAACTCGACCTGCGCGGCGAAAGGATACCATTTTTTCTCCTTTTGATCGGCAATGGGGAAGCCGCCGTAGCTTGTTGACAACACCTGGCGTGAGCTGTTCAGCGTGTCCGAGTTGCGGCCGTCCGTCGCGATTAAGTATGCAAAAACACCCCTGTTTGCGGCGTCCCTGAGAACGCTGGTGCCGATTTCATACGTGACGCTCCGCCTCGTGCCCGTTGTTTCGGAGGAGGGGGTCGGTTCGATTATTGATGGGCTCGACTCGCCGGCCGGGCCGACGATCATGTTTATCCGGAAGTTGCCGACATCGCTCGTTATATCATAATGTTCGCTGTAGCTTCTGCTTGCGTCCACAGGCCCCAAAGTACCGGTAGTTAAGCGCGTTATCGCAGGGCGCGTTGTGCTAACCATAAGGCGGTACGTGCTCCCTGCCTCTTTGCCAACGGAGTCTATAGCGGTGCCGGTAAAGTACCCGTTATCGTACTTCGTGTTGTAGACGACCTCCCAATAGTTGTTTGCCTCTTTCCAACGGTAAATCCTAACATCGTCCGTCGTGTACGGGGACGGGATTTCGCCCGCCGCAATGCTTATCGTGAACGGCCCCATGACGTTCACCCACGCGGCATCGTTTGTCACCTTGTAGCTGTAGCCGTAATTGCCTAGAAACTCGAACCCGGCTTTGCTTGCCCCCGCTGTAGACGCGGAGACCGCCGTGGTGCACGCGGCGACGGCGTTCAAGCCCTCCGACCAGCCAACAGCGGAAAGCTTGAGCGCGCCGTTGTCCGCGGACGCCGAACCGCCGCCTATCGGGACCATTATCGTCTGCTTCTCAAACGGGCCTATCCGCACGGCGCCGACGCTCCTAATCGGCGACTCGTTGCCGGCGGCGTCGAACACATACATATGAACCGTGTACACTGTATCGAACACAAGCGACGAGCCAAGCGAGCCGGTGACGAGCGAATCGACGGCGTCCACCGCGCTTATCCTAAAAGCCTGCGGGGCGGAGGCGGCCAAAACTTCATCGGAGCCGAGCGTCACATAGTAGCTGTATGTGTGGTTCTCATTTTTCTCCGTAAGCCTAAAGTAGACCTTGAAATTCGCGGCGTCGCTATTGAACAGCACGGAATCTATCTCCACGATGTTGGCTACAAGGGTGCCGGAACCGGTGTTCTCCATGCGCACCTCCGCAGCGGACATTAAACTGCCGTCCGCCAGCACGGCGGCAAACCAGTAGTTGGTCTCCTTTTCGAGCCCGTTTACGGTATACGAATTGCTGCCCGCCCCCACGGCAGCGTACGTGCCGGCGACGGTGAAATCCGCGGTAGCCTCAGTGATCGGGTCTGCACTGTAAATGATGCGGATTTCGCAGGATGCGAGGTCGTCAACGCCGTTGGCCTCAGGCGTTACCGCGTTCCAAGACAAGCTCATCGACCACCCCTTGTCCGGCGTGCCGCCAACCGGCGTCGCCGTGAAACCTATAAGCGGCAACGGGGCTTTGCGGCCCACCGTAAACGAACCTGTATTCTCAGCGCGCAACCCGCTGTCGTCGCCCAAAACGGTTATCCTATAGTAGACTAAGCGCTCTTCGCCGGCAAAGGCGGCGTTAGAGAGCGAAAATTCAGCCGACCCGCTTTCGACCTCGGCGGCCGTGTAACTTTTGGTACTGATAATATCCGCCATAGACGGCGTTAAGGAGAACTCGACGAGAACGGTTCTCGCAACTTCATTAAACGGCTCGGAGGTGCGAAGCGCGGCATTTACTACAGGGCTGCGCTTATCTTCCTGAACAGCGTCGAGGTAGCAATCGTTGTTGGGCTGCTTTCTGCTAGGGTTCGGCTCGCTGCGCGTTGTAACATAGAGATCGCGGGCTATCGAGTCGGTTATGCCCGCCCCTTTCCAGCGCGGCGCTATGGCGAAATAGACGGTATCGAATGTTGCATTCGCTACCGCCTTAGTAGAAAAGCCTATCGCGCCGCTCGAACGCAGGCGGCTAAGCGGGAAGACCATCAAACTATCGGCAGCGGCGCCGACCGCGGCCCTATTGAGAGCGTTGCCGCTAAGCGCGGGCATTGACCCGTTCCTCCTGAACCATATGCCCACCGAGTCAACCGCCGGCTTGTAATCTACGCCCGGGGTCAAAAGCTCATCGTTCTGCCCTGCCACCGTGAGGTCATACGAGAGCCCGGACGCGCTGCTCGATTTTAGCGCCACCGCAATGCTGAAGCCATTCTTCAATATCGCGTTCTTGGGGTTCCGCGGGTATACCGATTTACCGGCGGAATAGGTAGTATCCCTAACTAACGGAGCGGTGCCATTCATTACCCACGTAGTCGCAACGTTGAAAAAGTAGAGCGCGTCGGAGGGGCTCGGCACGGTTACGGTAGCGCTGTAAACATTGCCCGACGCCGGCAAGGCAATGGGGACGGTGCCGGCGGCGTTTGGCATCGAGGTTGCCGCGCTGCCGGGGTTGTACAGTATGCTAACCGTTTGGGCGCTCGCGCCGTTCAACGCGTTTAAGTAATCGCGTATTCCGTTAAGCCCGCTCATGAACACCGTCACTTCGCTTCCGGCAGCCACATCGCCGAGATACTTCACGCTGTCCACCTGAAAGTAGTTCCTGATAACTTCGGCGCCGCCGCCCTTAG
>JAIRUL010000139.1 GCA_031254445.1 Chitinispirillales bacterium | reverse complement strand
GGCCGTTCGGGACAACCCTAAGCACATTTCCGAGATGGAGGCGTGCGGGATAGGGGCCATAGACCTCGTGGTTGTGAACCTCTACCCCTTCGAGAAGACGGTTTCCGGCGGGGCGGGGGCAGAGGAGTGCGTCGAGAACATCGACATCGGGGGGCCGGCGATGGTCCGGAGCGCGGCTAAGAACCACGCCTTTGCGGCGGCGGTCGTCGACCCGGCGGATTACGCGCTGATTTTAGGCGAGATGGCGGAAAGCGGCGGGGCGGTGTCTTTAGAGACGCGGCGGCGGCTGGCGGCCAAGGCGTTTAGGCACACCTCGGCTTACGACGCGGCGATAAACGCCTACCTTTCAAAAATATACTTGGAAAAAGAGACGCTGCAATTATATTATGATAGTGGGGAAACCCTGCGTTACGGGGAGAACCCGCACCAGTCCGCGGTGTTTTACAAGGACAGGCGCGTAGCCGAGGCCTCCATGGCGACGGCGCGCCTTCTAAGCGGAAAGGAGCTGTCGTACAATAATATTGTGGACGGCGACGCGGCTCTTGAGGCCGTTAAGGAGCTCGCCGGCGCGCCGGCGGCGGCAATAATCAAACACACGAACCCCTGCGTGTACGCTACCGGCTCGACGCTCGAGCAGGCGCTGGAGGCGGCGTGGTCGGGCGACCCGGTGTCGGCCTACGGCGGCGTGATCGCGCTCTCGCAGCAGGTGGGCATCGCTGCGGCGAAGGTCTTGGCCGGCCGGTTCGTCGAGTTGCTAATCGCCCCTAGTTTTGACGGCGACGCCTTAGAATATTTGAAACAAAAGAGCGCGTCGTTACGTATATTAGAGGTTGGCGGCTTGGCTGCGGGGGCGAAAGAGGCTTGGGCTTTCAAGCACGTGGTGGGCGGGATGCTTCGGCAGGAGCGCGACGCCGCGCTCTTCGAAAGGTGGGAAACCGTCACAAAGGCGCAGTTCCCCGAAAATAAGCGGCAATTGGCTATTTTCGCCTGCAAGGCGTGCAAACACGTAAAATCGAACGCGATCGTGCTCGCGCAAGAGTATATTGACAACCATAACCGTATTATCGGCATGGGCGCGGGCCAGCCTAACAGGGTCGACTCTTTAAGGAAGCTCGCGGCGACGAAGGCCGCCGACAACCTCCGCATCGATTACGAGAAGCGGAACGAGCCCGCCCCCCCGGGGATTCTGCCGGAGTTCGGCGATTTCGTGATGGCGTCGGACGCTTTCTTCCCATTCGCCGACACGGTAGAGGAGGCGAACGCTGTTGGCATCCGCTTCATAGCGCAGCCGGGCGGTTCGAAGCGCGACATTGAGGTGGTGGAGGCGTGCGATAAGTTCGGGATTGCGATGGCGTTTACGGGGATGAGGCATTTTAGGCACTGAAAAGACAGCGCGCAGCGCGCTGAACGCTGTGCGCTGAATATGTTGTTTAACTGCGGATGTATTCTGAAATTTTGGGAGTTAAAGACTGTCATGGCCAAACACCTAGTAGTGGTAGAGTCCCCGGCGAAGTGCAAAGTCATCTCCAAGTACTTGGGGAAGGACTATGCGGTGAGGGCGACTATGGGGCACATCATCGACTTGCCGGAGCGGGAATTCGGGGTTGACATTGCCAACGACTTTACGCCGAAGTATACCGTTTCCAAGGGCAAGACGCGCATACTGCGCGAGCTGAAGGATGAGGCGGCAAAGGCGGAGAACATATACCTCGCTCCCGACCCCGACCGCGAGGGGGAGGCCATCGCTTGGCACGTGGCGCGCAATATCGCGAGCGAAGGCAGCGACGTGAAGCGGGTGATGTTCAACGAGATAACGAAGCGCGCGGTGCTCGCCGCGTTCGATTCGCCGCGCGACATTGACATGAACAAGGTCAACGCCCAGCAGACGCGGCGCATATTGGATCGCATCGTCGGCTACCAGCTCTCGCCCATCCTATGGCGGACGGTCTTTAAGGGGCTAAGCGCTGGGCGCGTGCAGTCGGTGGCGCTTAGGCTTATCTGCGAGCGCGAGGACGAAATAAAGGCGTTCGTCGAGTGCGAGTATTGGTCTATACACGGGATTTTCGACCGCAACGGCGCGAAGTTCTCGGCGAAACTGATTTCGATTGACGGGCGCAAGTCGGGGAGCAACAACGAGAACCCGCTTTTGCCGCATTCCGGCGCTGTCAAGGATGTGCTCGCGCGGCTAAAGGGCGAAAAGTTTTCAGTTGTCGATATGCAGAGGACGGAGAAGAGCCGCAAACCATACCCGCCGTTTATCACCTCCACGCTGCAGCAGGAGGCGGCGCGCAAATTAGGCTTCAGCGCGGCGAAGACGATGATGGTAGCGCAGCAGCTGTATGAGGGCCTCGAGCTTGGGTCGCTCGGCTCAATGGGCCTCATCACCTATATGCGTACCGACTCGACGCGCATAGCCGGCGAGGCGCTGACAGACGCGCGCTCGGTCATCACGAAGCTGTTCGACGATAGGCACATCCCGCCGTCGCCGCGCTTCTACGGCAAGAGCAAAAACGCGCAGGACGCCCACGAGGCCATACGCCCGTCGCAGGTCAATTTAGAATTCTCTCCGAATAAGGTGAAAGCGTTTCTCTCTCGCGACCAGCATCGGCTCTACGAACTTGTGTGGAAGCGCTTTTTGGCCTCGCAGATGGAAAACGCGCTCTTTGACTCCACGCGCGTAGACATCGGCGGCGGCGGGTGCGTCTTTCGGGCGAGCGGGTCTATCATGAAGTTCGACGGCTTTCTAGCCCTCTACGACGAGACGGTGGAAGACGCGGTCGACACAGGCGAGGGGCAGAACGAGAAGCTGCCCGAAATCGCGACCGGCGATTCGGTGGAGAAGGATCAGTTCATTGACAAACAGCACTTTACGCAGCCGCCGCCGCGCTACACCGAGGCGTCGCTCGTGCGGGAGCTGGAAGACAAGGGCATAGGCAGGCCTAGCACATACGCGCAGATCATAGACACGCTCAAGCGCCGCAAGTACACAAATGTCGAGGCCCGCAGGTTCTCGCCCACCGAGGTCGGCTACATGGTAAAAAATACCCTTGTCAAAGAGTTCCCCGACGTCTTCGACGTGGGTTTCACCGCCGACATGGAGCTGCGGCTCGACGAGATAGAATCGGGCGGCGCGGACTGGATCGGCGTACTCAAAAAATTCTATACCCCTTTCTATGACCGTTTGGAAATCGTGCGCAAGAACATCAAAACGCTACGCACACAGAACCAAGAGATTACCGACAAAAAATGCCCCGAGTGCGGCGAGAACTTCCTTGTTGTCAAATGGAGCAAAAACGGTAAATTCCTTGCGTGTCAAGGATTCCCTGTCTGCAAACACACGGAGCCGCTGGAAAAGAACGCCGCCGTCCCGACAGACGAAAAGTGCGAGAAATGCGGGTCGCCGATGGTTATCCTTACCATGAACAACAGTAAATTCCTCGGCTGCTCAAACTACCCCGAGTGCAAGAATACCCGCTCGCTCTCAATAGGCGTCCGCTGCCCGCAAAAAGATTGCGACGGAAGCGTCGTGGAGCGCAAGACCCGCAGGGGAAAGGTATTTTACGGATGCAACAAGTACCCAAAATGCACCTTTGCAAGCTGGGACAAGCCGATAGACAAAAAGTGCGACAAGTGCGGGAATCCGTACCTAATACAGAAAGAGTACAAGCGTAAGGGGACGCTTATACGCTGCCCGGCTTGTAAGGCGGAGGTTGAAAATGTGTGATTTCGATATTGATGCCAACTAAAATGGATCTCGTTTGAAAAACCTGACCATAGTAAGGGTTAGGGGCGTGCGGATTAGGCCGCAATACGGTTAATGCCGCTAAATCGTAATTGATGTATTGATGTGAGAATGATTTGCGGTTGGCGCGCGGTCAATGCGCGCTATTTGTTGTTGCGAGGAGAAGAGCCCTTTATAACGCGCCTGTAAACATCCGCGATCTTTTGTACCTGCGCTGAGATGTCGTGTTCCGCCCGCGCGTATTTTGCGCCGCGCTCGCCCATCTCTGTTCGTAGCGCAGGATTCTCCGACAATGTGACGATATCTTTTGCCAGCGCGTCATCGTCCCTCTCTTTTGATAGCAGCCCCGTTGACCCGTGGGAAACGATGTTCGGAATGTCGCAATGGTCGCTCCCGACCACCGGCACCCCCGCGCAGAGCGCCTCAATGACGACGACCGGCGCCCCGCCCTCGGTGTCGCCGTCTGCGGCGTGGACGCTTGGGGCGAGGGCGATGTCGGTGTTTTTAAGGATTTCGAGATACCGCGCAACCGGCTGCATCCCGTGGAAAACAGCCTTGTTCATTGCGCCCGC